>JACNJI010000499.1 GCA_014382645.1 Verrucomicrobiota bacterium
GAAACAGAGACTACTTTGACGCCTTCTCCCGCCAACATTTTGGAAAATGCCAACCCCAACCCGGAAGTGCCTCCAGTGATCAAAGCCGTCCTGTAAATGTCTCCGATTTTTTTCATATGCGGAAAATTCGCCTTTTCTCCATGTAACCGTTCGTCAACAATGGTTGAACCTTCTTGATATGGCGAGGCACAAGATAAATCTTCTCACACATGAATTTCCCCCGAAACGGGGTGGAGCAGGAGTCTATTGTGAAGAAATGGCTCACGCAGCAGCATCGCTCGGCCACGAAGTAAAGGTTTGGGCACCCGTAACACCCGATTCCGAAAGCAACGCTTCCCTCCCCTACTCCCTTAGTTCGCTTCCCCTTCGAGGTTCTCAGGATTGGCGTTGTTCCGTGGGTTTGATCAGAGAAGTTCGGAGAAACGCCGCCGAGTTCGCAGGCAGCATCGTGCATCTCGCAGAACCCGGAGCCCTTCGGGCTTTCTTGCGGTTAGGATCGTTCGCCGGATTTTTGCCCGCTCGACTGATAGTTACTCTGCATGGTTCCGAAATTCCCCTATTCAGCAGATTTCCCCTAGAGAAATTCTTTTTTCGCAAGCTTCTGAGGAAAGCAGACGAGATTCATCTTCTTTCACATTTCAACAAAAAGGCCCTTCTTACTCGCTTCCCTGAATTGACTTCAAAGGTCGTGCTTGCTCCTGGGGCTTCACGTCGGATCTTCTTACCCGAGAACAAGGATAACGAAGACAAAAACACCGAAGGCAAACTTCGAATGCTCACCGTCGGACGACTCCATCCTCGAAAAGGACAGGACCGCATTCTTGAAGCCATTAGACAAATGCCGAACGAGTTAAAGGCTGGTCTGGAGTATTACGTCATAGGCCCCGAGGTGCGTCCTCATTACGCCCGAGGACTGCGCGAGCAAGCCGATTCATCAGGCATACCCGTCCACTTTCTTGGCGATCTAAAGGATCACGACGTCCGCATCGCATACGAAAGCTCGGATCTATTCGCTCTCACGAGTGTCCCCCACCCTCGCAGCGTTGAAGGGTTCGGGTTCGTCTACCTCGAGGCCGCCGCTCACGGTCTACCTGCCCTTGCCCACCGTACGGGGGGCGTAGAGGACGCCGTAGTCCATAACGAAACAGGCTTGTTGGTAGACCCCAATGACTCGGACGATCTAGCCCGTTCCCTCGAGCGTCTGCTTCGTGACGATGAACTTAGGCTACGCCTCGGACAAAAAGCCCGAGAACGAGCCGCAGGCTTCACTTGGAGACAGACAGCCAAGACGCTATACGGAGAAACTTGAGGAAAAAGAATTGCTACCTAAAGTGAGAATCATGGGCATATGGAAATGTCAACTGCACCGTCGTGGCCAGTGGCTTTTCGGCCATGTGCACGATAGGCATAATCACGTTAACCCTGGAGTTTTCATTTTTCCAAAACTATGGCTGGTTGACTTCAAAACTCGCTCTTCCTCACAAGACATCGGCAAAAGCGGGACGTAGACGATGGAAGAACCAAGCGCCGATGAGCAAAATGATAACGCCGAATACCCAAACATAGGCCAACGCCAGAAACGAGGGCTCGCCTCCCCAAAGACAAACTTGACGGAGAGAGTCGATGACGTGAATCAGGGGATTCCATTTTAAGAAAACCCAGATACCCGGAGCAGTTTCGCGCACCTTGTCCGCGGAATAGAAAACGCCACTGGCATATAATAAGCCTAATCCGAAAAATCCTCCGAGTTGACCAACGTCGCGAATAAAAACGCCAAGGGCGGAAAAAAACCAAGCCAAGCCCAAAGCAATGAAAAAAACAGGTGCAACGATAACGGGAATCCAGCAAGCGGAAAGGGTCAATCCCGGCCCGAGGGAGGCAACACCTACAAGACACAGCCCTAGACCGATGAGAAGGTCGTAGCCAAGGGCTCCAGCCATCGCGGCGGGCAGTATTTCTAGCGGAAAGACGACCTTTTTAACGAAGTTCGGTTGGCCCACGATCACTCCGGGAGCACCGCCAATGACACCCGACACCAGACTCAGAACATTAAGACCTAGAAAAACCCCGAGGGCGTAGTCGAGAGTTGATTCGTCGGGGGAGTCGGTGAAACGACCTCCGAAAACAACGCCGAATGCGAAAACATAGAGACTTAGCATTAGGAGAGGATTGGCGACAAGCCATATAGCACCCAGAACACTGCCACGATGACGAGCTTTTACGTTACGTGAAAGAAACTGCCAAAAAAGCTCGTGGCGACGAAAGAGACTTAGAATTGGTTCCATGCTAAAAAGATTTTTTTTGCCGAAAAGGGAGAAAAAGCGAGAGCCTTTAAAGCCTAGCGCTCAAAGATTTCCCAATCCTTAATCTCATAATTGTAGAAGCGACAGCGGGAGGGAGTAGAATCACTGGCAGAGAAATAGAGCCAGCATTTGCCTTCGTCCGCATAAAAGTAAGGATAGGCTTGGATGCTAGTCCACCACCACCCGATTCCAGTTTGCCATGCCCAAAACTCATCAGCTTCATTGTCTGGAGAATAAAACCAGCCGAGTTTTTCATGAAAGATCCAATCCCCTTGATAAGTGGCAAAATTTCCCAACCAATCAAGATTCAACCACTCCCCGAAGCCCGTCCGACGTGCAGGTGCCCAGCGTTCTAGGTATGTGCTAAACCAATCCGATTGCGAAGCTAAACGAGTGTAAACAGTAACGTCGCCATAGACAGAACTCTCGGTTCCATAGGATACGGTACCGATAACTTTCCACACTTCGTTGATTTTCACAAAGGCCGGACCACCACTATCGCCCTCTGCGGTTGTCGCTTCGTAAGGCAGAGGCGTGGAAGCACTGGATCCCGAGCCTAAATAATCGATGAGAGAAGCGTTCGATCCAAGAGCATTGAAAAATTCGTCTGGGCTATCGAAATCAACGCCAAGCAACCCTCCCCTATATGCTTGAGGAACATTAGAGGCATTCACGGTTTCGATGACTCGATCCAATGTGTTTTCGCCAGCCAATCGATCGAAATTATCAACCGAAGTGACACCTCTTTTTCCATCGGCAATGCTTCCGTAACCAGCAAGAATTACTCGAGACCCGATCAGTTCCGAATCTCCGGCGTTAAAACGAGCAGGAGTCACCCCGATTACAGGTGAATCGAGTCTCAGCAAGGCAAGATCGAGACCAAGTACGTCACCGTCTCCAATACCGCCTTCATAACTCAGGCGAGCAGTCCAACCGGGGTGGAGAATAATTTCGGAAACAGAGTAAGTCTCAGTTGGTTTCAGTGAGTCCGGACCAAGGGAGAAAGTCCATTCCGATGCAACCGGCGCTTTTGCTTTGTAACTACCACGCAACACGTGTCCGGCGGTAACAACTATGGTTGGAGAGATTAAAGTACCTGTACCAATAAAACCGTTACGGGACAGAACCAGACCGACCGGTGAAAGATCGGGAAAATGGTCGCCCGATGAAAAGGAACCGAGGTTGCTACCCATTTGACGATGCAACTCAAGCGAAACATCGTGTCGAGTTCCAATACGCCGTTGATTCTGCGCAGCTACAAAAGATAAAAGAAGAAGCGTCGGTCCAAGGACCGCCGCATAGCTAATCCTCACGGGAAGGGATAATGTTGGGAGGCGGTCCCGGAGGAAGAATACTGGGAGGGGGTGGAGGGGGTGGCAGGTTGCTCAGGTCGATCTCTGAACCCGATACCCCTCCCCCAGTTTCAGCAGATCCGGACCCAGAACTTCCTCCCCCGGTCGAAGTAGAGGAAGGGGAAGGGTCAGTTGAAGGTGTCGTTGCGCCGCCGTCATTAGGTGCAGATGCTGAGCCGGTGTATGAAGGATTTATCGAAGGTGAGGAGACACCCGTAGCAGGAGACGACACAACGGGAGAATTGACGCTGTTGATAGGACGTGGAACATCGCCACCTGAATGTCCGCCGGAAAAAGTTCGCGTTGCCTGTAAGGCACTCGCTGAACTTGGACCGCTCGTTCCGCCTCCGGAAGAAGGAGAACCGGAATACCCACCACCCGAGCGAGACGAACCGGACGCCGATCGATTGGCAAGCCAAGGGGGCAAGGTTGGAGTGGTCTTGGGTCGAGGCGGCATGATGCGAGGTTTGCCTGGAGTGGACGCGGTGGTCGATGCAATATTGCGAGTATTCGACGACCCACGCTTTTCTCCGGGAGTACCTTTAGACATCCGCAGGGATAGATCATGCGAAGAGTCTCCAAAACGTACCGTCAGGGTTTCCGTATCGAAATCAAAAGATTCGGCGAGAAAATCCTCATCCGTTTTTTCTCCAATGGTAATCCATTGCGAGTGGTTCACTTTTTTATTGAAAAGGGAAAAGTAAAGTTTCCGGCTCTCCCCAGTTCCAAGAGAGAAAAATCCTCCTAATTCAAATTCTGTTGATATTTGGACATTCGGTGTTTGAGGTTTCGGATTTCTCGGAGATTGAATTGGTCTTTCCGTGGGACGGGAATTATACCCGGGCGGCAGAAATGGAGACGGAGCTACCGCACCTTCAATGTGAACACACAAAATAGTGGCGGTAAAAAAAAAAAAAAAAAGGGGGGGCAATCCCTTTTTATGGATGCACACGGAAAAAACACACCCCAGCGACACTTTTTTAAACCCTTTGTCCCCAAC
>JACNJI010000328.1 GCA_014382645.1 Verrucomicrobiota bacterium
GCGAGAGTATTAAGCAGTGTATCGTTTATCTCCTTAATCGCTTGCTTGAGGTCACTCTTGAGCACGCCGTGCAACTGGAATGCTTGTCGTGTAGTGAGCTTCAGAGTTCCATCGGCAAATTCATCGGAGAGTCGATCGACGTCGAGCCACTGCGATGGCGTGCAAACACCTCCGGGCACACGGATACGAATCATGAAGGAGAAGGCTTTTCCCAGCTTTTGCTTGATCCGCTCGGAACGGAGATCCCGGTCGTCCTGCAAGTAAGTACCGTGAAACTTGGTGAGTTGGGAATCATCGGCGGAGATTGCACCGGTTGAATCATCGGCTAGACCTTCGAGGATGGTGCCTCGGAGAAAATCGCTGTTTTCCTTTATACTTTCATTTTTTGAAAGCTTCTTGGGTACTTCGGAGTCGGAAATCATGGGTGTTTATTTAGGAAAAAGAGAAAATATGCAAGGATTGGAGGAATAAGGCAAGAACGAGCGACTTTAGGTGTTTGTTCGGAAGCCCAAGCGAATTGATAATGTCGGTAGTGAACAGGGTGAAGAATGAAATCAAGTTAGTCGAAGAGAAGGCTGAAAAGTAAGTGCTGCAGAATCTCCCGCAACACACTCCAGATCGATATGGGCGGCAAAGGCAATCATCGCTGCATTGTCACCGGTGTGGCAGGGATCGGGAGCTATAAATCGTACGCCTCGAGCAGTGGCTAATTCAGCCAAACGAGAATGAAGAGTCTTATTATTAGCAACCCCGCCGGAAAGGCCGAGGCTGGAAAATTCACTCGATTCCAAAGCGTGCTTGGTTTTTGTCACCAATTGGTCAATCGCCGCACTTTGGTAGGACGCGCAAAGGTCAGCATAGCGTGCCCTAATTTGTTCGTCAGTGAGCTTCTCAAGAGTATACAATAGGCTGGTTTTGAGACCGGAGAAACTAAAACGCATCTCGCTGCGAGCGGAAAAAGATCGTGGAAAATCGAATGCTCGAGGGTCTCCACCAATTGCATGCTGCTCGAGAATTGGGCCTCCGGGATAAGGGATACCCAAAAGTTTTCCTCCTTTGTCGAGTGCCTCGCCTACGGCATCGTCGACGGTTTCAGCTAGAATTTCGATGGATTGACCTTCATCGAGACGAAAGAGAATGGTGTTGCCACCGGAAACGAGTAGACCGAGGTGGGGAAGGTGAGTGGCAAAGATGTCCTCGTGCTCCTGAAAAAGCGGGAGGAAGGGTGAGAAGGCGTGTCCACGCAAATGATTGACGCCAATGACTGGAACACCCCAGAGCAGTCCGAGGGTCTTGGCCAATGAAAGGCCTACCGCGAGACAACCGGCCAAACCCGGACCACAAGTTACGGCGATCCGAGTCACACTGTTTCTAAGGCGTTCGCCTTTTTCCGCCTCGTCCAGCAGAACGAAAAAGTTGGAAAGGTGCTCGCGGACGGCAATGTCGGGCACGACGCCACCATACTCTACATGCGTCGCTATCTGGCTGTTCACCCACTCGCCGACAATTCCTCGATTGGACGAAAAGAGGGCTAGTGCGGATTCGTCGCAAGAACTCTCGATTCCTAGAATCACGGGTTCCTCTCAAGTGCTTCCTCAGCCTCAACCTGAGCTTGTATCTCTGTAAGCGTTTTACCGGAAAACAAGCTCAGGCCGATCTGGAATTGTTTGTCGCGAACCGGGGCAAAGCCAAAAAGCTTCTCAAAACCTTCGGGATCGGAAAATGCATCCTGAAAACGCTGGATACGGAGTTTGCCCTCCATTTCCTCGTCGCAAGGAACGGTCACGTGAGGGATGATGCCACTTTCGTGTATAGTAGAACCATCGGGAAGATAGTACATCGCTGTAGTTAAACGCAGACCCGATTCATCCTCTAGCCCGAAGACCGTTTGTACGGAACCCTTCCCGTAGGACTTTTCCCCCACCAACTTCGCTCGACCGGATACGCCCAGTGCTCCAGCAACAATTTCGGAGGCACTGGCACTGCCTTCGTTAATAAGGATGACCAATGGGTAAGATCGCGATGGACCTTTGGGTTTGGAATGATAACTCCTCTCGGGATAATTGTTTCGTCCTTTAATCGAGACCACGAGCTTGCCTTTCTCTAAAAATTCACTCGCCACCTCCACGGCAGCTGAAAGCAGCCCCCCCGAGTTGTCCCGCAAGTCTAGAATCAGACGCTTCACGCCATCTTCCTCCAAGTCGGCAAGCGCGGCACGCAGTTCAGCTCCCGAACGAGCAGTGAACTGCTCAAGGCGCAAGTACCCCGTACCGTTGGAGTCGACGCGGACGTCATCTACACTGGACATTTGAATTCGCCCACGAGTCACGTTCACCTCACGTGCGTCGCCAACCATATCACGCAAACCAACTAGGACTGTAGTACCTTCCTCTCCTTTTATTAAGTCGCTGACCTGGGAAAGAGTAAGATTCGTGACGGCAGTTTGTTCGACCTTGGCCACAAAATCTCCCGGGCGTACGCCGGCCACCTCCGCCGGGCCGCTTGGAAAAACGCGAGCAATCAATATGCCTTCCTCAACCTTCCGGATAACAACGCCAATTCCAAAATATTGTAGCTTGGTATCATTCTGAAATTCTTCGTAACGTGGTGGCGGGTAATAGCTCGAATGCCGATCAAGCGCCGAGGTCATTCCGTCTAAGGCAGTATCGACTAGAATATCGTACTCGGCCTTTTCATCATCCACGTAGCGAGCATGAGCAAGCCTCAGGGATTCCCCGAACTTGCCTACCGCCCTCCAGTAATCGCCTTCGAAATACGCTCGCGTCACAGGATTGTTCCACAAGGTCAAAAGGGCAATCAGAAGAAGGAAAGGCGGTATGCCCCAAACGACAACCTGCTTGAGTTTCACCCCAAACCCTTTACCCCAAGAACTCACAAATGCCAATGTCAAACGAGAAACCTCAATCAGATCTAATCTCAGCGCTTCGGGATGTGACCGACGAGAAGGGGGAAATGGACTACCCCACCTTCGTCACGACAACCCTCTACGCCCCGGGGATCGGTTACTATTCAACAGCAAGAACTCGTGTGGGCCATTCTCCTAAAACCGATTTTTACACCGCACAAAGCCTTGGTCCGATCTTCGGCCAATTAGTCGTCGCAGCGTGCGAAAGCCTTTTGGGAGATGCAGATCCTAATAGTTACACTTTCCTCGAAATAGCAGCCGAACCGGATCGATCCGTTTTACAAGGCGTTGAACATGACTTCGGAGCAACGCAAACCATTCGCCTTTTCGATTCCCTCGACATCCCTCCTAAAGCCATCGTATTCGCCAACGAATGGCTGGACGCCCAACCTTTTCGACGGTTTCGTTTCGACCAGGATCAAGGTTGGTTGGAACGAGGAGTCGAAGTAACGGAAAACGGTCTCCGAGAAATTGACCTGCGTCAATCCGGCGACATCCCTACCTACCTAAAAGAAATTTCGCAAAGCACTCCCCACGATTACCTGCTCGATCTCCCGACCGGAGCAAAAGAATCTCTAGTCAACCTATGTTCGAAGGAATGGAATGGGCTCTTTCTCACTTTTGACTACGGTCTCTCCTTGGAAGATTTCACGAGAAGGCGACCGGAAGGGGTTGCCCGCGGATACAGAGGTCACCGCCTGTCCAGTGATATTCTAGCATCTCCCGGAGAGCAAGACATCACCTGTCACGTCTGTTGGGACATGCTCGAGGCAGTTCTAATGGATCACGGTTTCGTCGAAGTCCAAGTCGAGAGGCAGGAATCCTTCTTGCTTGGCCACGCATCCTCTGCCTGCAAAGCTATAGTGACAGGAAAGGCAGGTGAGTTTGACCCTGACAGGCAAACCCTCATGGAACTACTGCACCCTGGCAATATGGGAGCGAAATTCCAAGCGCTGCGAGGAATTCGAGCGGAATAACTCTAAGCGATTAAGTCGGTAACGACTTTGCCGTGCACATCGGTAAGGCGAAAATCTCTCCCTGCATAGCGATAGGTGAGTTTTTCGTGATCGAAGCCGAGAAGATGCAAAAGCGTGGCGTGCAGGTCGTGTACGTGAACGGGGTTCTCCACCGCGCCAAACCCGAATTCATCAGTAGCGCCATAAGAAAAACCTCCTTTGACGCCGCCGCCTGCCAACCACATGCTAAAACCATGATGGTTGTGGTCCCGTCCATTTATCTTTCCTGCATTGGACCCCGGCTTAGGAAGCTCGACGGTAGGAGTTCGCCCAAATTCGCCACCCCAAACTACAAGGGTGTCCTCCAGTAGTCCCGATTGCTTGAGATCAGTCAGGAGGGCCCCGATTGCTTGGTCGCATTCCCTTGCCAGTCGTCGATGGTTCTTCTCAATCTCGTCGTGACTATCCCAAGGTTGCCCCGCTCCATGCCAAAGCTGAACAAACCTTACCCCCCGTTCAACCAACCTGCGAGCAATCAGGCATTGCTTGCCGTGTACGCCGGAACCATAAGAATCTCGGAGATGGGCAGGTTCTCTAGAAATATCAAAGGCATCGCTCGCTTCAACCTGCATGCGGTAGGCAAGTTCAAAGGACTGAATCCGGGCTTCGAATCGAGAATCCCCTCCCCTTTCCTCAGCATGGCGACGATTCAAGGATCGGAGCAAATCGAGTTGGCTTGCTTGCCTGCTGT
>JACNJI010000501.1 GCA_014382645.1 Verrucomicrobiota bacterium
AAAGGCTTGCGAGGAGAAAGAGAGAGCAAAGGCAAGCAGTATGGTAAGGCTAATGGGTTTCATGGCGCAGCAGATAAATATTGAAGAATTGATTCGAAGAAAAGTAAGGCTGATTGGCTGGAAATAGGATTGAAGTGAATATTTGAATGACTCCCGAGAAGAAGCCGAAGCAAGTTGTTCTTTTATGTATTTAAATTAGATATTTAAGAATATCAAATTTTCTCTGCATTTTGTTGAGGGGTACTATCGCCGAAAGTACTAAAAAGGGTGCAGGGGGTTGCCCATTACCACTCCTGCCAAGACTCGGTGTTGTAGTCGAAGTAGAGCCAAGGTGTTTGAGATCCGGACTCGTAGTACATCCAGCCGTCGACCTGCTCGGAATAAACCAAGGGATAGTAGTCGGGACTCGTCCAGAGCCAGCCCTTGCCGTCGATGAAGTGCCAGCCGGGGGTGTGCGGGACCGAGCCCTTGCGCTCGGCCTCGGCCAAGTCTTCCTCAAGCTTCGACTTATCGTTCTCCAAGTCGATGAATTGCTTCTCGGAAGCTCCTATTTGTCCGTTCAGGCCATAGATCTTTGCATCCTCGACTCCGATAGCGCCATCAATGGCTCGAAGGTCTGCTGCCAATCCCTCGCATGCCTTTTCGCATGCCGCTAGCGAAACATCAGCCTCTTGCAGGGACTTGTCCGCTGCGGAGAGTTCATCATCAAGTTTCGCAAGGCTTGCTCGGCGTTGAGTGATATCCGCATCCGCCTTCTTATCCAAGATCTTCACTGCCTCCAAACGAGCCAATGCATCGTTATACTTATTCTCGTAGTTGACGACGGGACCAGGCGGAACGAAAATTGGAGCCTTAGCTGTGGGAGAATTCTTTCCCGAGGGTTTTTCGAGTTCGTACAATTCCGTAACCTCCTCGGCGTTAAGCGTACGATCGTAGATGCGGACGTCGTCGATCTTTCCCGAATAAAACCCGGATCGGGCACCATTATACCTCCCGACGTAAATACCATGGCTTGCAGTTGGAGCAGCGGGGTCACCCGTCCAAGCCTTTGTGTCCTGCAAGGAACCGTTCAAATAAATACGACCACCGTCCTCATCGAAAACGCAAACCAAGTGGTTCCAGTCCTCGGGACTTTGCAAGACTGTTTCAAAAGGTTTGGGTTCTCCATAATTACCGATGATTCTTTGACCGTGTGAACGGATATACCAAGGAACGATTTTATCCTCTTGTTCCATAATTTGCCAACCATTCCAACTAGCCGCCCTATACTTGCTTACGATTCCGGACTCTCCGCTATTCCCATTCGACTTCACCCAGACGCCAACGGTAAGCGGAAAAGAATTGAAGGCGGGATTATTTCCGAGATCTATGAAGTCATCTCGGCCATCGAACAAGTAAGCCTTACCATGCTCACCGTTACGGTCGTCAGCCAAAGTCGCCCCGAAAACCATGCCATTGTGACCATTCCCCGACATATCTAAAGCATTGCCGTCGAAGGGATACCAAGCCAAGAGACCGGAAGAGAAGGTTAAGTCATCACTCACATCTTGGTCACCCAAGACAAGGTTGATTTCCCGAGCGTCCTTGACGAGATGGACGGGATTTGAATCGTATTCGGAGAAAACATCGTTCTCGTCTCTGATCCCGTTGCCGTTGGCATCCAGGAAAGCGGTGACGTTGTAATCGAAACCAACAGGTAAATCCTCGATCCGGTATCCTCCCGGAAGGTCAAGAATGACAGTTCTCGAAATTGCTCCCTTGCGACTGAATCGCGAGGAGAGCCAACCCATGTCAGCACGAGTGCTATCGGGATCGAGTTCGGTGAAAGGATCAGCGGCATCCCTGCAAGGGGACAAGTCTCCAAGTGCATATCCCGATTCGGCGGATTTCATCGACGGATCTCGATTTAAATTACCCACGCCATCCTTCACTCCCTCGAAGAGAGTGTATTCAAACAAAGGCTCGGGGATGGGACTGGTCCGCGGGTAAATTTGGGAACGAGCTCCAATCTCGCTTATCCGATTGTTCCAGACAATGCAGCCGGAAACTTTGGCCTGGGCGTTCGTGGCAAATACACGGATGACGGATTTTTTGATAAAAAACCACCAGTTTGTCATGACGGCGTCTAATTCGTTGTCCGTGATGGTGCATTGCTCAATAACGTTGAAGTTTCCGCCGAAAAGGGAACTGTATGTCGAATTGTCACCCGACTTCATCCGGTTGTGGTGGACGAGACAGTTGCGGATGACAGGCACACCTCCCGTTGAATGCATCAGGTAAGTAGCCGTCGTGCCCGAGCGAAAGGTGCCATCGGCTTCGTTGTTGCGAAAGATGCAGTCTTCAATGGTCGGGGAACTGTTCTTCATTTCGAGCAGTATGGCTTTCCCCCAGTCGGCCGATTCCGTCTTGTAGGCGTTATAGAAGGTAAAGCCCTTGATCAAGGTATCGGTCCCTTCCCCGTTGACCAAGCGGGCAATTATTTTTCGACCACAATCGACCAAGGTTTTCTCGGGGCCGGATACGGACATCAAGCGGATGGTCTTACCCTTGAAGTCAAGTTCCCGGTTGCCGGCCCCTGCATAAGTCCCCGACTGGACAAGGATCGATTGACCGTCAGTTGCCTTGTCGATGGCCTTCTGGATGGTCGCAAAGGGTTTAAGCATGGAGCCATTTCCCGAGGAGTCGCTCCCTGCAATCGAGACGTACAAATCACCCTGGGGCATCGCCAAACCCGGAAGATAGGAAGCGGTAACGTAAATCGGTCCGGTTTGATCTCCCGCATAATCGACCTTGCCCGATATCGAGTGGCTGAGAAACTCCAAGGGATTCGGCGGAGGAGCCAATGTCTTGGCCGTGACGGGAGTTCCCGCCTGGATTAGAAAAGCTGCGGCCAATGAGGACCAAAGAATAGATGTCAGAATTTTCATATCGGCAATTACTATGTATTTAAACTAGGTATAGGGCGAAAAAAAGGTCAGTTGGAGGACCACTCCTGCCAGGTCTCCGAGTTGTAGTCGTAGTAGAGCCAAGGGCCATGTGTGCCCAGATCGTAGTAGAGCCAACCTGCATTCTGCTCGGAATAAATCAGGGGGTAGTAATCGGGACTCGTCCAGAGCCAGCCCTTGCCGTCGATGAAGTGCCAGTCGGGAGTATGCGGAACCAGCATCTTTCGCTCGGCCTCGGCGAGGTCCTCCCTGAGTTGCGCGATTTCACCTTCCAAAACCTCGACCTCGCCTTGGGATTTTTTAAATCTAGCAGTCAACTCGCCTACACTCTTTTTCTTATCGGCAAGTTCGGCTTCCTTCTGGGCGAGAGTGACCCTCAACGCCTTGCACTCAGCTTGGCAGTCCGCCAGCAACTTTTTGGCTTTGGCCAACGAGTTTTTGTTATCGGCCAATTCGAATTCCTTGCCTGCAATCTCTATATCCAGACTTTCGATAGTGGCATTCTTATCGGCCAAGGTATTTTCCAACGCAGCAATTTCCGCCAGCACATCCTTCCACATTTGCTTGAAGTCGGATCCGTTTCTATCCGGAGTGAAGTCGGGAGGAAGGACGATGGGGCTCGGGCGACCGGACAAGAGCCCAGCGGTTCCCCAAAAGGCAAGAACAGCCGTAAATAAAGTAAGATAAAACTTTCGTTTCATTATAGTTATACAAGGGGATGAGAATAGATACATGATTTTTCCTAGTTGGATATTGATGATTTATGTATTTACACTATTTCCATATTTATGTCAAATTTCTCGCGATATTTTTTTGCTTAGCACTTAAGGCGACTATTGGATCATGGGATTTCAAACCCAAGGATAGCCAATGAGCGGATCATGCAACAGGACCCGGCGACAAGTAAATCAGACTAAATTAATCCAGAGGATCAACTGTAATTACGATAGACTTTGAGGTGGGAGTATTGCTTTTTCGGGCGGTGCTATCCAAGGGAACCAATACATTTGTCTCCGGAAAATAAGCTGCTGCGCAACCTTTTGGAATATCGTAGGGAATGGCCAAAAAAAGGCGGGCTACACGAGTCTCGCCTTTCCAATGGCTCGTTATGTTTACGGGTTGTTCGGGTAATAGTTCTCGATCGGCCATGTCTTGGGCATTCAAAAAAAGTACGCGGCGTTCGTTCTTTATGCCTCGGTAGCGATCATCCATGCCATAAATGGTTGTGTTGAACTGATCGTGGCTACGAATCGTCATCAGCAAGAGTTGATTTTCTTCAAGACAGATTGGTTCCAGAGTATGCAAGGTAAAGGGAACCTTGGAAGTTCCATCAACAAATTCACGTTTCTTGGCGTTGTTGGGAAGATAAAAGCCACCGGGCTCACTGACACGCTTTTCGAAATCATCAAAACCCGGGATCACTTTTTCTATTCGAGATCGGATACTGGAATAATCTTCTGCGAAGGTATCCCATGGGATATTTCTTTTGTCGGGCATGGTCGCCTTTGCTACACCTGCGACAATTGCAGGTTCACTCCGAACCGAATCGGAGATAGGGGATAATTTACCGCGGGACGAATGAACGACCCCCATGGAGTTTTCGACAGTTACGAATTGATCACGATCTTTTTCACTGCGCCCGAGTCAGGGCAGTATGAGAGCTTGCTTACCTGTAAC
>JACNJI010000399.1 GCA_014382645.1 Verrucomicrobiota bacterium
TGCGCAAAGAGCATTGAATGCTTCAAATTCAGTTGCGACCGACGCAACTGAATGGGAGACAGCAATCCATATGAGTGAAATTCATTTGGCGTAATGGCCTCAATTGTTTAGCTGTAAAAAAATCCCGAAATCAACGACGAGTACAATACGCCTTGTTTTCTGTACATCGTCACATTGATATGGATCCTAAATCGGATGTGATGTGGGCTTTTTTCGCCGGGAAATGACTTCCATGCCAACATTCAAAAGTCATTTGATGTCGATCTGATCATTTGGCGATAGATCATCTTGCTCAATTCACGCTCGGACAGTGGGAAAAGTCGCTAGTCAAACCGGATTTACCGTTTAAGTAATTCGCCCGCTTATGGCGGTATGAACTGTGACGGTTGGAGAATGAAGCCTTTTTGCTAAAAGAATCCAAGCGCTTCGCGATAAAGGAGCACCGAATAAGCATCCTTTCCATATGTCGATTTTAAGAAATTCGGACTAAAAACTACTTAGAGGTTCCAGCGCAACCCGAGTTCAGCTTGGTGAACAAGAAGGGAGTCAAATTTGACTTCAAAGTCTTCGAGGTCGTCGACATAGGTGAACCGGTATCCCAAATAGGCAGCGAAAAGATCCGAAAAACTGTACTGCAATGCCGTTCGGATGCTTCCTTGGAAGTGGGAACCATCGGCATAGACGCGCCTGCCAGTGAAGGTAGGAGCCGAAGATGTAGGCGAAACCTGAACAGACAAGAATTCGTCACTTTCGGATACACCCAACGATACACCTGAATGTAGGTGCCAAGAATGCCCCAATTGAAAATCTCGCCCAACGTACATGGCCAATGAATAGGAGCTGGAGTTACCTGTCGCGTCAATTGAGGAAAATGAGGACGTAGGTAGACCCTGCACAATGAACTGTTTGTATTCCAGTCGGCGATAACCGATCTCTGGTCCGATCGTCCATGGACCGAACTGCCTGCCGAAGGCTACGGACAACTCGACTCCGGGGCGTGTGCGTAACAGGGATGCGTACGAAGATGCAAATTCTCTATCTTGTGCAAAAGCTATTCCGGAGTTGAGGAGAAGGAAGTAATGTCCCGATGGGCGAACAATTACCACGCTCCTCGATTCAGGAGTAATTCTAGCCGTGGATGGCACTCGCTTTAGTTTTCTACTTTCTTCCCCTCTCTTGATTTCGGTCAATTCTTTCTCGATGATAATTAGTTCCTCGCTCAGTGAACTGATGTTTTTCGACTGGCTGGAACCTGATGGGGTTGGGGGAGTTGTTTTTTCAATCGCCGGTGGAATTGTGGCGGGTGGTTTCTGGACGGATGCTTTCCTCTCTTGTTCCCTGCCTAATCGAAGTAATTCTTTTTCGATGATAATTAATTCTTCGCTCAGCGAACTGATGTTTTTCGACTGGCTTGTGTCGGATAGAGGCGGGGGAGTTGTTTTCTCAATCACTGCCGGAATGGCGGCGGCAGGTTGGCGAAAGGCTGTCTTTCGCTCCTTCTTCATCTTCTCCTCCTTCTCTTTCATCTTCTCCTCCTTCTCCTTAATCTTCTCCTCCTTCTCCTTAATCTTCTTCAAGTCTGCCAAATCTTTTTCGAGCTGTAGCAGTCCATCGTTTATCGTGCTGATGGAATCTTTTTGTACAGTCCCGAACAGGCTTTCTGCTCGCCCATGTATTGGTGAGAGCAGAAACAGCACTAGAGCTAAAGTCGGGAGTGACGGTCTAGCGGGAGTCTTTCTATTTTGGCGGCGAATCACGGATTTTCAATTTTCACTAACCCGCGACCCTTGGCATAGTACTCGATCAGAGTGCCCTCGGACG
This sequence comes from Verrucomicrobiota bacterium, assembly GCA_014382645.1. Classification (GTDB taxonomy): domain Bacteria; phylum Verrucomicrobiota; class Verrucomicrobiia; order Opitutales; family Seribacteraceae. The sequence continues at coordinate 1,822 of JACNJI010000399.1, forward strand.
AGTGTACGATTAAACGGAGACAATTCTCAAGAATTTCGCCAGTGGAAAGTCGAACGGCTGAGGTTGTGCTGCCGATGACCACAAACTCGTTGGGAATGGCGGAAGCGTCGGTCCAGTTCTTCCATCCTGCTTCGGGGTGTAAAGGAATAAAAGGCTGGGCGATGTCGACAAGCCTTTGTCCTCGTGTCTCGCGGATGAGCCAAATCGTTCCCTTTAGGTCGCGGGCGAACCATCTGCTTTTCCATGAACCGTTCCCCGCAGTGCTTTCAACTAAGAAACAATTTACGCCGTAGATTTTTTCGGTTTTTGTTGTTTGTATCGAGAGTCTCTGCCCCCCCTCCTGGTCGACTTCCCCCGACCATCCCGATTTCCAAGGGAGAAAGGCATGCTCCATTTGGGCGGAGCTGGGCCCGAACGCTTCCGGATTCATTTTTTTCGAGCTGTCGTCAAGAGTTGGGGAGAGGATATTGGGGGAGTTTCCATTATTTCCGGAACCAATGCTCACTAGAGGGGAAGTCCCGGTAAGTGCGATTTGGAGCAGGGCGTTTCGTTTCTCGTCGTTGGTCAGATGGGTTGCTGATTGGATCACGGAGGCAATTCCTTGAATACCGTTGGAGATAGCTCTGAAACGAGCTACGATCTGTACGCTTTCACTTAGGTTGTCTAGCGCAAGGGGATTTTCAGATCCTTCAGCATCCCCCTCCCAACCTGCAAAAATATATCCATTGTTGGGTTTGGCCACAAGGTAAACGCGGTTGCCCCCCTTGTGCGAACCCCCTCCCACGACTGCGCCTCCTCCTTCCGGAAAAACGATCGTTTCAATCCCGAAGCGGGGGAGGGAAATGGTAAACCATTCGCTGTTATCATAGTCATAGAGGATTGCGGGTTTGGAGGAACCTTTACGGTAAAAGAGCCACTCGTTCGCGTTGGCTTGATATAGGTGTGGGAATATGTCGGAGGTGGTCCAAACCCAATCCAACTCCTCTTGCCAGAACCAGACACCGTTGTTTTCGTTGGAGCTGCGTCTTCGGCGACCGAGTGAGTTAACGTTTGAAGTTGTGGAATATATCCAGCCGAAATCAAGATGGTAGATCCAGTTTTCGGTCGTTTGGTGGAAATCCCCGAACCATGAACTTCTGTACCAGGAATTACCAAGATCTTGGGCATGAAAAACAGAGGCTAGTGTGCCGGCGTTCGGGTCGAGTTCGAAGGTGGCGACAAGGGTGATATCGTCGGTTACAGTTAAGGTTTGAGTGATCGCATCCGGTGTGGTTAGGGCAGTGCCGGACCATTGAGAAAGGCGATAACCGCTCAGAGGAATCGCAGTAAGTGTGATTTGCTTGCCGTGCTCGTAAGTTCCCGCCCCTTCGATGATCGCGGCATTGGCAGGTACGACGGAGACCGATACCGTATGGGTGTCGGGGATGCTCGGTTCGAGATCAAAGGTTGCCGTGAGTGTGAGATCCTCGGTGACGGTCAATGTTTGGGCGATTGCAATTGGTGAGGTTAGTCTGCCACCGGACCAGTGGGAGAGGCGATACCCATTTAGAGGAATTGCCGTGAGGGTGATTTGTTCGCCGTGTCGGTAGGTTCCCGTTCCACCGATGGTCGCAGCACCCGCGGGTACGACGGTAACCGAGATCGTATGGGTGACGGGGATGCCCGTCTTGAGGATCAACTGTCTTTCCACCACTCCGCCTTCGAGGTCGCTTACGCGAATGGTTGTAGTGAGGTCACCTTTGGCTGAAGCCGGAATCGTACCCGAGAGAATGGCGGTGCCATCTCCGTTGTCTTGAAGGAATAGCCAATCCGGTGCGTTCGGGATAAAGAAGGAAGGTTTTGGGCCATCGGGCATGGAGGCGTTGATATCCAGAGCGAAGCTTTTCCCGGGTACGATGGACAATTGTGAGGGAATGGTGGTCGTGGGGAGACCGTGCGGGCCTCCCGCCATGCCCAGAAATGAGCCGGGGTTGCCTTCGTTGGTGACGGGAAAGTCGTCCACGGCGGCGTCGCCGCCATGAGGGGCGGAAACGGGGATGGCGCCAGTCCCGGCGACGGCCCGTTCGCCAGCTTGCTCAGAACCCGTACCGCCCATCGAACGAATGCGCATGACCCCGCCGGAGTCGCCGCTTGCCTGGAGTAGGAAGAGGTCGGAGCTGCCCGCCGATTCAATGGAGTGGCCGCCTACGGAAGCGGAGCCTAGGAAATGGCCCACGAGGACGGGGTCTCCGTAAGGGTCGATCTCCACGCCATGGGCGTAGTCGTTGTCAGCGCCGCCAATCGTTTGCGTCCATTGAGGTTTCCCCTCTGGGTCGAGTTTTGCGAGGAAGCCGTCGGAATTGCCTCCGGAGGTCATTGTCAAGTTCCCGATGGTGGCTTCGCCCTCGAAATTGCCGGCAAGATATACTCCCGATTCGTCTGCCGCGAGGTCGAGTATTTGATTGTTCATTACTCCAGTTATCTTCTCCTCCCAGAGTAGCGTTCCGTTGTCATCGTACTGGAGAAGGAAAGCGTTGTTTTTAGATCCGTCGCTCACTCCGCCACCCACGTAGGTGAAACCGGTGATCGGATCAGTGACCACTGCTTGGGCCCGATCTATATTTTCACTCCCTGCGGTCTGCACCCAATCGACGTCCCCTGCAGGGGAAAGCTTAGCCAAAAAGACATCGTCGTTGCCCGAGGATGCAAGGGGACTGCCGTTCAAGACCGCTTGTTCTGTAATGTTACCGACCCAACGCACGGAACCGTCCGAAGCAACCGTAACGGATTTCCCGCTGTC
>JACNJI010000502.1 GCA_014382645.1 Verrucomicrobiota bacterium
GCCGCGCTCGTGGGTTTGCCCGTCTTTCACATGGGGCCGCACGTTTCAGGCGGTGTCGGCGAGGATGGCCCGACCCCCCACCCGGTCGAGACCGTCAGTGGGTTGCGGATCATCCCCAACCTCGACGTTATTCGTCCCGCCGATCCCGAGGAAACGGCCGGAGCCTTTGTCGCGGCCGTCGAGCGTACGGATGGTCCCACCGGCCTCCTCCTTACTCGCCAAAGCGTACCCAATCTCAACGAGATCCCCGTTGCCGAGCGTCGGGCCGGTGTTTTGCGCGGTGGCTATGTCGCCCGTCGCGAAAAAGGTGATCTCGAACTCATCATCCTTGCTTCCGGAAGTGAACTTTCCGTCGCTCTTTCCGCCGCCACCGAACTGGGTGAAACCGTTCGCGTTATCTCCATGCCATGCATGGAACGCTTTGACCGACAGGACGACGATTACAAGCAATCCGTCCTACCTCGGAAATCTCGCAACCGGATGGCAGTCGAGGCCGGCGTCAGCGACCTCTGGCGAAAGTACGTTGGTCTTGACGGCGTAGTGGTCGGCATTGACCGATTCGGCATTTCCGCTCCCGGCGATACGGTCATGAAGGAGCTGGGCATCTCCGTCGAGAACGTGGTCAAGAAGGCTGCTCTTGCCGGTCTCAAGGTTTAGACGTCGTAGGCTAGTTCCCATGGGGTGCGAGGATCGTTTCCAATCCTTCATTCGCTTTTGTTAAATTAGTGAACCTCCTGTATTTGGGCAGGAATTGTCCTCGGAAGGAGGCTGATGTTTGTCGGATGAAAGTAATAGCTAACTTGTTGTGTCAGGAGATAAAAGAATGAAAAAGATAACCGCATACGTCAGTTTCCTTTGCACAGCCCTTCTTGCCTACTCAACCATCGCGGCGTCTCCTACGTCGATCTGTGGGGAATGGACGGGCTCTCGTCCCCCCGAAGGCACCACTCGCCCGAACGTCCAAACGTGGATATTGACGTTTCGGCCGGACAAATCGTTTTCATTGGGCCTCGTCGAAGGCACGATCCCCGTACCGGGGATCGAGGGTGTCTACAAAGAGACAGACACCAAGGTCGTGATCCAACTCCCCCAAATGCTACCGGTTTCCGTTGCCTATTCAATTGCCAAAACGAACCTGACAATTGCCTTCTCCGAGGTCACTTCAATGCTCGGGTGGGGAGATGGAGTTGAATCATATGTCAGAACCAAGGCAGTGTCGGAGCTTAAGAAAGTGACAAAGCAGGCACTGCTTCGCGAAGGTCGCTATGCGTTCAAGGTAACGATCGACAAAGGGAACGAGGAGAGTGTCCTAAAGGACACCTTTGGTGAGGCGTACATCAATCGGCTGAACAAGCCCATCGAAGCGGGACCATTCCCGCTTCGTCGGCTTCAAGGAAAGAACATACTCCAATTGCCAGGGTCCCAGTTCGGGCCACCAGAATTCGATGGCGATGTCTTTAAAGTCTCCGGCGCCGTCGCGCCGAAGGTGAATGGGAACTTCACCGGCAAGGTCACTTCCTCTACGACGGTCAAGGGCACATTCAAGTCTCGCTCCACCTCTCTCCACGGGCAATTCACATTGGAAAGAACGGCAGGTCTTGATTGAGCCAAAGGAAACAAGGGAGACACAACCAATCGGTGCACGCTTCGCTTGCCGCGGTCGCGTCAAGCGAAGCGTGACCGCAACGTTATTTGGGTTCTTGCTTGGAGCCATCATTTTTACCGGATCCGTTGCTCACCTTGCGGTCGGGAAAAAGAAAGCTAAGGACAAGCAAGCGGAGGCCGCCAAACCTGAATGCCAAGAAGTCTTCAAGCAATTGGACGCAGGCGCACGCGCCGCCATGCAAAAAGATCCCAAGGAGGGGCTAAAGGAAGTGGAAAGGGTGGGGCGTCTGCTCATAAAGGATTATCCGGAAGAACCCATTCCCTACTCGATGCTGGCTTTCGTTGCCGGCAAGACCAGCGTCAAGGAGAAGAAAGTCTCCATTTTCAAGGAGCTGGGGCAATACGTTGGCTCAAGAACATGGCATTCGGAGTATTCCCGCCATGTGGTTGGTGGACAAGAAGGGCAATTTGGTAGACCAAAGCGCACGCTCAGGGCTTGAGGCGAAAGTGAAGAAGTATTTGGCCGAATAAAATTCCTTCAGGGGAGCCACTCCTCCGTTGATGACTCGCTTCCTTCCCACTCTCTCTTTTTTGGGAGTGGCTTTTGCTTCGCACTTCCTGTTGGGAGCGAAGATCGACGATGCGATCCCTATGACGGGCGATTCTTTTCGTCCCGTCTTCGTCCGTATGGACGATCAGTTGTTTCGCAAGGCGGGCGACCACGAGACCTTCTGCAAAGCGAAATCGGATGTTCCTCGATCGACAAACCGCAAAGAAACCTTCGCCTTGTTGCGGAAGAAGGCGGACGATTCGTGGGAAAAGATCAAGGGCTTGGTGGTGGAACTGGAAAAGGCCGGTTCGATTCGAGGATCGAGTCGGTTTTGGATCGTCAATGGGTTTTCCTGTGTCGCTAAACCCGAGGCTATACGCCGATTTGCGGAGCATAACGCGGTATCCTTTGTCTACCTCGATCGATTGGCGCGTCCGACAAAGCCTTCTCGCATGACCGCCATGAAGGCTCTTCTCAAGTTACGGGAGGAGAAGCCCGCCGAGAACCCGCAAAAAAACGCCAGGATTCCATGGAATGTTAAGGCGATCAAGGCGACCGAAGTCTGGCGGCAGGAAGGCGCATTCGGGCCGGGCGTGACCGTGGCGGTGATCGACTCGGGCATTTTACCGACCCCATCCTTGGCCACTGCCCTTTGGAAAAACCCAAATGAAACCCTCAACGGCGAGGACGACGATGATAACGGCTTGGTCGATGACGTCTTTGGCTACGATTTCAACTCCGGAACGGGATATGTACTCGAACTTGGAGTAACCATGTCACATGGTATTTCGTACGCCGGCATCATTGCTGGTCGAATCTCTGCCAAAAGTGGTTGGCAAACGGGAATCGCACCACAGGCCGAGCTCATGCTGATCAAGGGATCATCCGATTTGCGGGCCTTGGAGTACCTAGTTCTCCATGGCGCCGACCTCGTTTCCATGAGCTTCATTATCGTGGCGCGAACTCGGTCAACTGGGCGGCCTTTACCGAAATGCCTTCGAGCATCTTTCCGCCGCCGGCGTCTTGGCAGTCGGTGGTGCGGGCAACTATGGACCGAAATCCCGCCGAGCAATGCCCAAAGGCAAGCAAATCGGCCTGCCAAAGGACATTCCTTGCGTGATTGCGATGGCGGGAGTGGCCAAGGATCGATCGCCCGTCGCGTTCAGCAGTCACGGTTCCTGTTACTGGGATAAGGTCGCCTTCTTCTCGGATTACCCCAAGGACAAACCTCTTTCCAAGCCGGATCTCACCGCCTTTCCTACCGGATACCCGATGTGGACCCATCCACCGAATCGCTTTACCAAGGCTCGAGGCTGGAATGAAATCAGCCCAGAGGTGGGAGCTTCTCTTGTAGTGGGTCCCGCCGGCAACTCTTTTTCGGGGCCACATGGCGTTGGGGTAGCCGCACTCGTCCTCTCGGCCAATCCGGCACTGAACCCATGGGAGGTAAAGGAACTCCTTGAGGAAACCGCAACCGATTTAGGCGACAAAGGTCGCGATATCCATTACGGAGCCGGGCTCATCGACGCCTTGGCCCCGTTCACGCAGCAAAGAAGGTCGACTAAGCATTGAATGTCTTGAGTCAGGGAAAAGCTCCAATGGTTTTAATGGCGTTCCATATCTGACCGGCATATTGTGCTTTCCCGCTTGATTAATATATTATGATTTTATTATGCTGTTTATTGTTTATCTGAACATTTCCGAGCAATATTTTATGAGAATTCTACCTGTCATTTGCTATTTCTTTTTCTCACTCGTGTGCACTACTGCCGCACCAGTTCCCTACGCTGGAAAGATAGCCTTAAATGGTGCTAACTTCAACGGCACCGCTCAGTTCATTTTCGAACTCCGGGATTCCGAGGGTACGGTTCACTGGCGCAATGGTGCCGAAGCCAATGCCTCGATCAGTGTTCCCGTCGACCGTGGTCACTATGTTGTCCTCCTCGGCGGGCAGGGCATGAATCCGCTTTCGGCCAAACTCTTCCTCGAACAACCTGAGCTCTACTTGCAGGTTCGGTTCTACAGTGCCGAGACGCAGGAATGGCTCCATATGCTCCCCGATCATGGTATCACCTCCGTTCCCCACGCCCTCTCCGCCGACATGGCAAATCTGGCAAACCTCGCCAAGGCTGTCGAGCCTGGCGCCATTACCCGTTCAATGCTCGCCGCCGAAATTCTCGCCGATCTTAACGCCTCCGTCGCCATCCCGCAGCAGAACGCCGCCATCCAGACCGGAAGCATCACTCGAGACATGTTGTCTACCGCCTTGCGTAGTGATCTCAACAGGACGGTCGAGATCACCCGAGGCATGCTTTCCGCAGATGTTCTGAACGATCTCAACCGTTCTATTGTCATTACCCGTTCCATGCTACCGGCGGAGGTTCTTGCAGACCTCAACGCCACCATCACTCGTTCACGCCTCGCCGCGGACGTATTGTCCGAC
>JACNJI010000102.1 GCA_014382645.1 Verrucomicrobiota bacterium
GAGAGGCGTTCTGGGCTTCCTAGGGATCATTGGCGTGGCGCTCAGTAGGTATCCAGCCGGGAGCCACGGTGTTGACGGTAATGCCAAAAGGAGCGAGCTCCGAGGCCATGCTGCGGCTCCAGCCGATCTGACCGCCCTTGGCCGCGACGTAAGCGCTGAAGTTCGGCACGCTGCAATGAAAGACTTCGCTCGTCACATTGACGATGCGGCCCCACCCTTGCCCCTTCATTCCCGGCAAGGCGGCCTTGGCCAACATGTAGGGGCCCATCACGAAGAATTCGTACATTTGGCGATAGAAGTCGGCATCGTATTCCTCTATAGGCTTTTGGGGTTGATCGGGAGTAGCATTGGGGACGACGATGTCGACAGCGCCCAATTTTTCGGAAGCGGAACGAACCATGGCTTCGACCTGCTCGGGGTCGGAGGCGTCGGCCCGCACAAGCATGGCATGAACACTGTTATCGCTTAGCACGGCCATCGCCGAGTCGGCCGACGCTCGATCATTCAAATAATTGACCACCACTTTCGCACCCGCTTTCCCCAAGGAGAGGGCAATGCCATGCCCAAGCCCCCGGCTGCTGCCGGTAACTAAAGCTACGCGTCCGTTCAATGAGAGTGGCATGGGGGAACAAGTACAGGAAAGAAACGATTATTTTCGAGAAAACCGGAACAAGTGGCAATCTTTGATTTACCTCACTCCGGACAACTGAAAGGGAACAAGCACGATCAGACCTGAACGGGTTCGGCCAGGCTCATGCCGGCATCGCAGGCAAGAATTTGCCCGGTAACGAGGTCGGAACCCTCGACGAGAGACAGGATGGCGACAGCCACGTCGGCGGGCGTGCACACCGCTCCGAGGGGCATGGCCTTTTCGAAGGCGGCCTTGGTTGACTCGTAGTGTTCGCCCAATCCCCCCTCCAACCAACGGCCAGTAATGAAACCCGGAGCCACCGCATTGACACGAATACGATCAGGAGCCAAGGTGCGAGCCAGAGCCACCGTCAGGTTATGCAAGGCAGCCTTGCTGGCGGCGTAGGGTATACAGCTACCCGTAGCCTTGAGGCCGGCTATGGATCCGACGTTTACGATTTCCGCGCCGTCCGTCCCACAGGTGTCTCGCATCACCTTTGCCGCAGCCCGAGCGCAATGGAAAGCACCCACTACGTTCACTTGGTAGAGCCGTTGCCAGACGTCGTCGCCCACTGCATCGAGATCGTCGAAAGGAATAAATTCCGTGGTGCCCGCGTTATTGACAAGGAGATCGAGCCGGCCAAATTTATCAATGGCGGCATCGATCAAGGCACGAGCCTCATTGTCCGAGGCAACGTCGGCTTGAAAGGCAAAAGCCTCGCCACCGGTTTCCTCGATGGCGGCGACCACTTCGGCAGCCTCTTCGCCGGAACGACGATAGTTGACAGCCACGCGACACCCTTTTTTAGCGAGAAGTACAGCGGTAGCCGCTCCCACACCAGTGCCCGCTCCCGTAACCAAAGCAACTTTTCCATCAAGTTTCATGACTTAAAGATTCCTTCCTTATTTACCGCCAAACGCCGCCGCCCACTCCTCTTCCTTGAAACCGATCAATGCGACCTCTTCCGACAGAAGGAAAGGCCGCTTGATCAAATTCCCTCTAGAGGCGAGCAAGTCGAGGGCTTGCTCAACTGAGAGATCAGGCAAACGATCCTTCACGGCTGGATCCCGGTAATCCTTGCTCGACGTATTGAAGAGTTTTTTCAATTCACCGTTCTTTGTTTTGAGCATTTTTTTCAAGGCGGACTTGCTTGGAGGATTGTCCCGAATAGGAATCTTGGTGTACTTCATATCATTCAGGTCGAGCCAGTTGAGAGCCTTTCGGCAGGTACCGCATTTGTCGTAGACATAAACTTTCATGAAATCTTTTGGTCGAATAATCGTGCAAATTATAGAAAAAAAACGAAACTCACTCTCCCTTGTGTCAAACCGCAACCCAAAACGCCATGATCGCCACCTACCTAGGCCGCCTTTCTCAAATCTCCGCCATCGGAGCTTTTGGAATTTTACCAATGACATCCTGTGACCTGAACTTGAAGACCGACAACGCTTACAAGTCGGTCAGTTCGACCGACTCCAACGACTCCATGCAGGTGTTCATCTACAAATTGGACAATGGGCTAACAGTCTACATAAGTCCAAACCACGAGGAACCCAGATTCCACGCGGAAATCATAACGAGAGCAGGAAGCAAGCACGACCCCAACACCAACACAGGTCTCGCCCACTACTTGGAGCACCTTCTTTTCAAGGGTACCTCGAACTTCGGAACGACCGACTTCGAGAATGAAAAACCTCTCTTGGATCGCATTACGCAATTGTACGAGGACAGGTCCAAGGAGACCAACTCTACCCGACGGCAGGAAATTTATTCGGAAATTAACAAAATTTCACAAGAAGCCGCTGCCTTAGCCGTGCCCAACGAGATGGATCGAGTATACGGGGACATGGGAGCAAAGGGAGTCAACGCCCATACATGGCACGAAGAAACGGTATACAAGATCGACCTGCCCTCCAATCGCCTCAAGCACTGGGCAAAAATTGAAGCCGAACGCTTCGCTAACCCCGTGTTTCGACTTTTTCATACCGAGCTCGAAACCGTTTACGAGGAAAAGAACCGCTCCATCGACAACAAGGATCGCCTTATCAGCCGCGAGGTGAATGCCCTCCTGTTCAAGAATCACCCCTATGGTCAACAGTCCACTCTAGGTTCGGTCGAACACCTGAAAAACCCATCGATTTTGGCCATTAAAGAATATTTCGACAAATACTACGTCCCCGACAACATGGCTATCTGCATCTCCGGCGACGTTGACCCGAAGGAGGCGATGTCCGTTATTTCCAGAGCATTCTCAAGCTGGCAACCCGGGAAAACCCCCATAGAAATACTCAAGTGGAACGAAAAGAGCCTCGAGGGGCGCGAATTCGTTGAAGTCAAGTATCAAGGGGAAGAGCAAGTGACGCTCGCGTTTCGAACGGTCGACCGCAATCACGACGACTTCCCGGCGGTCCGTCTAGTAGACATGATTCTAGACAATTCCGTAGCAGGCTTGATCAACCTGAATTTAGTCGAAGCCCAAGTCGTACGGGCAGCGGGGGCCTATCCTCAGAACATGAACGACTATGGAGTCCAGTACCTCGTGGGCGTACCAAAAGACGGGCAAACACTCGATCAGGTCGAAGCTCTTCTCAAAGAGCAAATCGATAAAGTAAAACGCGGAGAGTTCGAAGACTGGATTCTCCCCGCGGTGCTCAACGACTTCAAAAAACGCAGGAAGCAAGACTTGGAGGAAAACGACAGACGCGTGGAACTACTGCGTGACACCTTCCTTTCCTTCAATGATTGGAACGACACCGCCAACGAAATCAACAAGCTTGAACAAGTCACCAAGGAAGACGTCGTGACCGTTGCAAACAAATATTTTGGCGAAAACTACGTGGTCGGTCACAGAATTGATGCCCAGCACGATCTTCCTCAAATCGAAAAACCAAAGATCGACCCGCTTAAAATCGAACCCGGTCCATCTTCCGCCTTCATGCAAGAGATCGATGAAATGGACATCGCCGCCTTCGCACCGAAGTACCTCGAAGCCAACAAGGACTACGAAACCCGAGACATTCGACCGGGGCTTACCCTCTACCACGCGACCAACCCCGTTAACGATCTTTTCGTAGTAAATTTCCGTATCGAGACAGGTTCTCGGCAGAATGCCTATCTCCCCTACGCCAAACGCCTCCTCGACCGTTCCGGCGCCGGCGACCTTTCTTCCGAGCAGTTGAAAATCGAGTGGTACAAGCTGGGCAGCGAGTTCAACTTAAGCGTATCCGAACGGTTTACGGACATAAGCCTTTCCGGCCTAGACGAACAATTGGCTCCCAGCCTGGATCTCGCTCACAAGCACCTTTCGACTCCAAAGGTCGACGACGAAACGCTCACCAAATTGGTAGAGATTCTTTTAGCGGAGCGAGATGACGAATCCAAAGACCCTCGCATCTTGGCCCATGCCCTCGCTCACTTCCATCGCTACGGCGATCGTTCCAGATTTCGCAATCGGCCCACCAACGCAGACCTAAACGCAACCAGCGTGCCACAACTGAAGGAAACCTTGTCGAAGCTCCTCAACTACGAACAAAGCATATTGTATATAGGTCCGCGCTCGGCAGACGAAATAGCCGATGCATTGAGCAAACATTTTCCCTTGCCCGAAACCCTCGCCACCCCACCGCCATACGAAGCGCCTCGTTCACACAAAGCGGAACGCAACCAAATTTACTTCTACGAGAAGGAAATGGCCCAAGCTCAAGTCCGGCTGGAATTCTCAGTCGGTGAGCGGAACGAAACCAAACTCCCCGCGGCCCAACTGTACAACGAGTACTTTGCCGGTGGCATGGCCGGCCTCGTCGTCCAAGAACCGCGTGAAGCCCTCGCCCTCGCCTATTCCGCTTGTGGAAACTATTTTGCGGCAAGTCGTCCGGACGATGAAACCATTCTCGTTGCGGCCATCGGAGTTGAGGCAGGTAATAGGCTCGAAGTCGTGATCGCTTTCCGCT
>JACNJI010000503.1 GCA_014382645.1 Verrucomicrobiota bacterium
GGGGAATGGACAGTAATGGTGGTAAAACCGATTTGGTTGTTTCCGCCGATGTGATTCGTGCCGCCGGTTCGATACCCGGCCAATTTGGAAAGGTTGAATACCTCGGCGACCATTCCTTGCCCGGCCATGGCTGCATCACCATGAACGAGTATGGGAAGAACCCGAGTCCTCTTTTCGTCGCCACGCAGTCTTTGTCGTGCTCGGGCCTTCCCCTCGACCACGCCGTCGACGACTTCCAGATGACTTGGGTTAGGGGACAGATGAATGCCCACTTCGCTTCCATCTGCCGTTTCCCTTACGGACTCATAACCCAAATGATACTTTACGTCGCCGCTTCCATGAGCGGCATCGGAAACGAAATTTTCCGAAAACTCCCGAAAGATGAATTCATGTGATTTGCCTAGAATGTTGGCGAGTATGTTGAGGCGACCTCGGTGGGCCATTCCCATGACGATTTCTTCCACCCCTTGGGCTGGGCATTTCTGCAGGATCGAGTCCAAGGCAGTGACGAGAGTTTCTCCGCCTTCCAGAGAGAATCTCTTTTGGCCAACGTAACGAGTGTGGAGGAAGTTTTCGAATTCTTCAGCCTGTACGATTTTACGCAGCACCCGAATTTTCTCTTCATTACCGAAGTCGGGGACATTGCAGTTCCTTTCCATCCGGGCTTGGAGCCAACGCCGTTTTTTCGTAGACTGTAGATGTAGGTACTCGGTTGCGACGTTTCCGCAGTATGTGCGTTTGAGGCGATCCAAGACCTCTTGCACACTCATTTGTACACCTCCTAGGTAATTGCCCGTAAAGTGAACTTCTTGCAAGTCACCCTCATCAAAACCCAACCGTTCCATTGATAGGCGTGGGTTTTCTTCAATCACTTCCTTCAGGGGGTTGAAGGAAGCTTGGGTGTGACCTATTGATCGAAACGCATAGATCGCTCCGTAAAGACGGGCGTGCTTTTCAACGTTTATCGAAGAATCTCCAGTGACTGAGGTGGTGGCAGTCGAGATCGGTGGAGCCACTCCGTTTCCGTCGACTCCCAAATGAAAGCCCTCGAAGAAATACTGCCACTCGGCTTCTAGAGAAGAGGGGTTTGCGATCCATTGAGCGTATCGAGCGTCAATTTCATCAACGTTCCACCGCGATGCGAATGTTGGGTTGTCCATGGTTTTAGATAATGGGGATTAGTCTCAGTACAGTTACCTCCCCATGAAAACAAGTAAAAGTTCGTAAACTTTTCGTTCTCGGGTTGAGCGTTGACTCAGGAACTTTGAAATTCATACATCAAGGCATGCTAGTCGATGGACAACTTTTTCGTACGGTTTGGATTCCCAAAGGGGAGGAAAACATCGTGCGCATCATCGACCAACGCGGCCTTCCGTTTCGTTTCGAGAGCGTCGACTTGCGGACAGTCGATGAGGTGGCTGTAGCTATACGGGATATGTGGGTTCGCGGTGCCGGTTGCATTGAAGCGACCGCCGGTTACGGCATGTGGTTGGCGGCATGCGAGGCTGCCGAAACTGCCGATTTCTCGACTGCTTTCAACCGTTTGGCGGAAGTCCTTCGTCGCACTCGCCCTACGGCCGTTAACCTGTCTTGGGCGTTGGATCGTCAGCTGGAAGTGGCTTCCGGTGCTTTGGGTGTTTCGGACAAGGTAGCGGCCGTTCACTCTGTTGCTGAAGAGATTGCCGACGAAGATGTCGCGGCCTGTCGATCCATTGGCGAGCACGGCCTTCACCTTTTTCGGGATATTTCCGAAATCAAGGGTGGTTCTCCAGTGAATGTACTCACCCATTGTAACGCCGGGTGGTTGGCTTTCGTTGACCATGGTTCAGCCACTGCTCCTATTTATCGCGCACATGATGCGGGCATACCTCTGCACGTCTGGGTAGGCGAAACTCGACCTCGTAATCAAGGAGCACGCTTGACCGCATGGGAACTGGGGAAGCATGGAGTGCCGCATACCGTAATCACCGACAATGCAGGCGGACATCTAATGCGTACCGGCCAAGTCGACTTGGTTATTACAGGAACGGATCGGACCACCTACACGGGTGACGTCGTCAACAAGATTGGCACTTACCTCAAGGCAGTCGCGGCAAATGATTGCAATATTCCATTCTACGTTGCCCTTCCGTCCTCGACTTTCGACTGGTCTGCCCAGGATGGCCTTGCCGAGATTCCCATAGAGGAACGCTCAGGCAACGAGGTCAGCTGTATCGAAGGACTCTGCGATGGCGAGGAGATCATGGTTCATCTACTGCCTCAAGGTTCTCCTGTCGCCAATCCCGCGTTTGACGTGACTCCCGCTCGTCTCGTAACAGGACTTATTACCGAGCGTGGAATTTGCAAAGCAAATGAAGAAAGCATACTTGAACTCTTTCCCGAAAAAAAGCTTAGCTAAATTATGAAAAGTCTTTGGAACGACAAAGAAGCCGCTGCCTGTGAAGAATCCGATGGCGAACTCGGGCTCCGAGCTTACTCGTCGCGCCTGCTCGGATCGGACGAATCTCTCGTCCTTGCCGGTGGTGGCAATACTTCAGTCAAGTTGAGCGAGCCAAACGTCCTCGGGGAGAATGTCGAGCTTCTCTATGTGAAAGGCAGTGGTTGGGATCTCTCCGACATCGAACCTCCGGGTTTCGCCGGAGTCCGCATGGATCACTGCCTAAGATTACTGGAATTGCCCGAGCTGGCAGATGCCGTGATGGTGAACGAGCTCAAAACCCATTGCACTCTTGCCTCCGCTCCCACTCCCTCTGTGGAAACTCTTCTTCACGCATGCCTTCCCTTTACCTATGTCGATCACACGCATGCAGATGCGGTCGTTACCTTAACCAATCTCACCGATGGCGAAGCCCGAGTCCGTGACGTCTATTCCGACCGCGTGCTCTATGTTCCCTACGTAATGCCCGGTTACGATTTGGCGAAGTATTGCGCCGACCTCTGGTCGCGTGAAGGTCGCGACGATCTCGAAGGCATCGTCCTACTCAAGCACGGCATGTTTTCTTTTGGACAGGATGCCCGTGAGTCCTACGAAAGGATGATCTCTCTTGTCAACCAAGCGGAAGATTACCTTCGAACTCAGGGCGTTTGGGGACTTCCACTTCCCTCTGAGAAACCGCCATCCCGTTTGGATACCCCGGCACTAGCCGCTTTGCGCCGGTCTCTTTCCACGGTTGCGGGTTTTCCCATGCTGCTGCGGGCCAATCGCTCGCCAAGGGCTTTGTCTTTTGCAAGCAACCAGCAGTGGACGGATGCTCACAAGCGAGGAACTGCTACCCCCGACCACGTTATCCGTGTGAAACGGTCACCATTGGTCGGTCGTGACGTGACAGCCTACGCGGAGTCGTATGGCGAATCCTTTAGTCGCAACGCCGCAAAGGTTGCCGGCGGTGAACGCCTCTCCATGCTTGATCCCGCCCCTCGTCTCGTTCTCGATCCTGAGTTCGGTCTCCTGTCCGCCGGGCGTCGACCGAGCGATTGTGCCGTTGCAGAAGCCATCGCTCTTCATACTTTCGATATAGTTGAGCGAACGGAAGCTCTCGGTGGTTACGAACCCGTGGGCGAACTGGACCTTTTCCGCATGGAATACTGGGAACTTGAGCAGGCCAAGCTAAACAAGCTTGGTGCACCTCCTGTTTTCGCCGGGGAGGTCGCTCTCGTTACCGGTTCCGCATCGGGCATCGGTCAAGCCTGCGTGAACTCTCTTCGATCTCGTGGATGTGCGGTGGTCGGTCTCGACCTCGACTCAGCCGAGCCTGCTATCGACTATCTTCCCATCGTCGGCGACCTTATCGATTCCGAATTCGTAGAGGACTCAATCGTCAAAACAGTAGAGGCTTTTGGCGGTCTTGACATACTTGTCCTGAATGCCGGTCTTTTTCCGCCAACTCAACGCATTGAGGAACTGGATGACGAAACTTGGAGCAAGACCATGGCGCTAAACTTGGATGCAAACCAACGCCTGCTCCGTCTCTGTCATCCGTTTCTGAAATTAGCTCCGAACGGTGGTCGCGTCCTAGTAGTGGGATCCAAAAACGTACTGGCTCCCGGTCCGGGGGCTGCCGCATATTCCGCCTCCAAGGCGGCCATGACTCAAGTTGCTCGCGTTGCCGCACTCGAATGGGCCGCAGACGGCATTCGCGTAAACGTTCTGCACCCCAACTCTGTGTTTGATACGAACCTATGGACTTCCGAAATACTCGAGAAACGCGCCCAAGCTTATGGAATGACTGTCGAGGAATACAAATGTCGTAATTTACTCAAGACAGAGGTGTCCTCGCACGACGTCGCTGAAGCCGCCTGCGAACTTTGTGGTCCTCGCTTTTCCAAAACCACGGGTGCCCAGGTTCCCATTGATGGCGGTGAGGAGCGAGTCGTTTGAAATCAGTACGGAATTTCAATCCCTTCGGGGTCGAACAACAAATCCACCGCTGAACCGTAACTCGCTTCTTCGATAAAGGGGGCGAGTATTTCAAGGACCGATGGATCTTGCTCGAATTCAGGCTTTGTGGAGGGGTGCGGCCAATAGACGAGTCCCTCCTCGAAGGTTTGCATTCCCGAGGTGCGTATTTC
>JACNJI010000476.1 GCA_014382645.1 Verrucomicrobiota bacterium
CGAGCCGGGCGTGCCGCCGAATAGTCCGCCTGTGCCTTGACCACCATAACTGCCACCACCGTTTGAGCGTCCGGTTTCAAAACCATGTCCGCCGCCGGGACCCTGCCCTTCGAGCGCGAGGTGTTCGTTGGAAATGACGTTGTCTGCAGCACGACCCGAATTCCAGCCACCGGGGCCGGCTCGGCCGGAATAGGCTCCCTGGGAACCTGAAGAACCGTCTAGCGAAATAGCGGTGTTAATCAAAACATTGCCTGCGACCTTCAATTGAATGGCGTTACGACCACGAACTACCACTGCAACGCCCGGTCCAAGGTTGACCGAGTCGAAGGAGAATGTGCAAATACCGTAACCGAAGCGAGCCCCGCCGTTGTCCTTGAAAGAATGATGAGTGACGACACCCGCTCCCTTGGTTCCCGAACTGTGGGACCACGAACCGCCTGTATCGATAGTCAGGGTGCCTGAATTAAAAATCAGATCCCCGGCTACTTGACTTTTGGATCCGACGTAAACTGAGCCTGGCAAGCCGGGCAAGCCTTCCGCCATCCCCTTGCCTCCGTTCACGTTGATGCTACCTTTGACGATCGTACCATCGGAAATAATGGCCACTCTCCCTCCACCTCCTCCTCCGCCCACACTCTGGCGGTAGCGTTGTCCGGTTTCGCGTTCATCTTGGCCCGCGGCATCGCCGCCCAGCGCTTCCAGGATTCCAAGGTTTCTTATATTGGATGCTTCGATGCGGATGCCTCCGCCGGAACCTGCCCCTCCTGTTCGGTAAGCACCTTGGTTTGGATTAACGAAAATCGTTCCGCCGTTCATTTTGATGGTAACGCCTGCTGCGATTGTAACGTCTCCAGAGGCTACGATTTCCATTGCTCCGCCTCCACCTCCGGACTCACCTCCGTTGCCGCCGCCGCCGCCTGAACCGCCGAGCAGAAAATCGAGGGCACCGGAACCATAGGATAATCCGCCTGGTCCGCGGTCACCTTGGCCTCCTTCGCCCGCATGGGAAGCTCCACCGCCCGTCAACCAGGTCTTGTAACCTCTTCCGGGGCCCTGGTTCCCTCCGTAACCACCGAGAACACTTAAGCCGATGCGGTTGCTCCTCGTTGTATCGTCCCCATAGTATCCATCATGACCGTCAATTTTTGTGGCTCCAAGCACAACAGGATTGGCCAGGGGGGTGGCTCCGGAAAAGCTCTTCTCTATCGTTGCATTTCCATCGATTTGGAGAGAAAGGGAATTCTTGCCGCTCAAAATTATTTGACTCAAGTTCGTCCCGAGATACAAATTTTCAGGGAAATGAAAGGTAGTGACTGTTACGGGCCATGCACTGCCGTCTGGTGCAACATAGGTGGTCGTTAGGGTGGAATTGGCATCGAGAATCTTTGATTCGCCGGCACTCTTGTCCCAATAGAAACCCGAGTTGAGTCCTGTTTCATTGTCGCCCGTGTGAATGCGTATGGTACCTTGGTCGAAACGCTTCGTCGTGAAGGACAATGATTCGGACCACGAAGTTCCGCTGTTGTTCACGGCTTGGAAGCGGAAGAAGTAGGTTTCTCCACTGTCGATATTCGTCAGTTTGGCGTTGAACAGTCCTTGATTTATGGATCCGAGGCTTTTGTTCGCGTCCCATGCGGAGGAGGTGGCGCCACCATCCGAAGTTCCGTAGAAGACAGTCACGCCAGGTGCATCTCCACCAGTGGAGTTCATGTCGCCGAGCAAGGTGGCGGAACGACCTTCTACGTTCTCGGTCCCAAGAGCGCTTAGGCTGGCAGTGGACGGGGTGGTGGTGGAGATGAGATTCAAGGTGACAGTGGTGGAACCTTTCGCGTTTGTCGCAGTGACAGTAGCGGAGAAGACGCTGGTAGCGTCGGGAGTACCGGAAATTTCTCCCGTTGCGACGTTCAACGAGGCCCATGAAGGTAAGCCTGTGGCGTTGTACTCGGAGGCTGGAGGGCTGGCTGGTATGGCGTAGATGAAAGGAATGTTCAGGGCCACAGAGGCGTTCAATTCACTGGGTAGCTGTGGTGCAATGAGGTATTCGGTCAAGGTGGACACAAAGGTGGAGCCTAGTTTCTGGTTCTCGGCGGAGTAGCGAATCCAGCGAGAACCTCTTTCTACGCCTGAGATGCGAATCTCGTCCATTTTCCCATTGAAGCGAGATGGGTCTTGCACGCCGTAACCGAAGGTGACGTCGCCAACGCTTGCCGTGGAAACGGTGCCTGTGGCGGAGTTTCCGGCTGGTTCCTGTTTGCCGTCGAAATAAAGTATGGATTGGTTGGAGTCGCTTGAACCGGTCGGGAAAGTCACGGCCAAATGGTGCCATTCGTCGTCGTTCACGGAAGTTGTTCCATTCGAAATTCCGGTGCCGGCGGCCAATTGAAGAGTTCCCGAGCCTATGCCGAACTGCCAGTGGTTGCCCGATCCGCCCCAGCCGGCAATGTCGCCTGTGTTGCCGGAAGTCTTGACCCACGCCGATATTGTGCGTGGGGAGGAACCGAGGATTCCCGAATAGCCGCTAATTGTTATGCTGTCGTCAAGACCATCGAAGAGATACCCCCATCCAATGGCTGAGCTGTCGCCGCTAGTCACTCCTCCGTTGCGCGAGCCGTTGCGGTTTCCGGTGGCGGATGCAACGACAGGGTCGGCCGAGGTTTGCGAGAGGTGCCAAACTCCTTCAAAGTTCGACCATGTGGAACCATCTGCTCGGTAGGCCGGTGCAACCTTGTCCGAGTCGTTGCCCCAGTAGGCGGTGACAATCTCTCCGGGAACAATGTCATTCAACTTCACCCACGCGATGGATTCGCCGGCGATGTCCCATGTTTCCAGTTCATGGGGTAGTTCACGAAGAGACGAATCGAAGAATCGGAGATCACCCGCAGTTGTCTGGTCTGCGAAGGTGGAGTAGTCGAAACCCGCTACGGGCCCGGGTCCGAGGCGAACGAGTAAAGGGAAATCCTTAGTCGATCCGCCGAACCATTTGTCTCGGAGGTAGGACTCCATGGACTCGATTTCGGTGGCGGTGAGTACGCGATCGAATATCATGATTTCGGCGACTTCGCCCTTGCCAAACCGCTCGTTGGCATTACTGCCGCCCAAGGCAAATAGCGCTGGCTTGTAGGCTGTGGGATCAGCCCCGGTTTTGTCCGTGGCCAATGTGTAT
The DNA here is from genome assembly GCA_014382645.1 of Verrucomicrobiota bacterium. Taxonomy (GTDB): domain Bacteria; phylum Verrucomicrobiota; class Verrucomicrobiia; order Opitutales; family Seribacteraceae. Next base: position 3,164 of record JACNJI010000476.1, read on the forward strand.
CCATCTCGTCGTAGAGTGGCGAGGGCTCCGCTTGTCATTGTTCCGGAGTGCAGGTGCCAATTTGTGTCGGATTGAGCGGCGCTATCGATGACGGTTGTTCCAGCCGTCCAATGTCCCGTGTTCCCGTTACCTAGACCAAAGGCCCAGTTGGAACCGATTGTGGAAATTATGCGTTCATCGTCCCCGCCTAAGTACCGTGCCACGGTGAGCACCGAGTATTCCGAAAGCATGGGACCGAAGTCGGTGGTCGAGTGAAGTTGGGAATAACCGTCGAAACGAACTACCCGTTGCCCTTCCTGCGATTCGTGACCGGCGATCACCGGACGACCACGGACCTTGTCGAGGTTGTTTTCATTTCCGGAACTATCCCCCCAGACGGTTACTCTATCTCCGATGACACCTTGCACACTTTCTGCATCTAGCCATAAGACGAGCCCGGGGAGATCGCGCGGAAGACCGCTCTCGGTTGTTCCGGGAAATCGAATTTCCATTTTTGCGGAGTAGGCATCGAAATCCACCATGCGAAGAGCCAGATTTCCTATGGAGCTGCCGTTCAGGTTGGTGGCGTTTACTTCCACATTTACGGTGCCCGTTACATCGGTAGAGCCGGAAATGATACCAGTTGCGGCATCGAGGCTTAAATCGCCGGGTAATCCTGTGGCGGTAATTGAAGAGGCGTCTGGTACGGGAACCTTAAAGTTTATTGGCTTTCCTTTTTCCACGGTGAGCGCGAGCCCGCCGGGAATACTCGGAGTTCGGTCTGAATCTCCGACGCCCGAACCATAGATGGCGGTGACCTCTTCCGCTGTCAGGGCGGTTCGGTAAACACGAAGATCATCAAGAAATCGGGCAAATCTGTCCCAACTGCTCGATGAATTGGTGTTGCCAATGTGTTTTAGTGCATCGTTGCTTTGTCCGTTGGTGAAACCAGTCTTTACACCGTCAATGTAGAAGATGGTCTTTCCGCCTGTGCCCACTACGGTAATGTGATGCCAATCGAGGTAATTTGCAGAAGGAAGATCGACGGTCGAATCGATAAAGCCAGTACTCCCGGAAATAAAAATGCCGAGATCATCGCCTGATTTTGGTACTAGAGCGTGGGACTCAAGAGATCCGCGGAAAAGTCCGCGCACTTCGGTGTTGCTGAAAAGTTCCTTGAACCAGACGGCAAGAGTCCAGTCGGATGGGAGAGGTAAACCACCTTCGATATCAAGCCTGTCGTCGCCATCGGAAAAAGAGAGTGCCCGCCCGAATTTTCCTGCGTTCTCGAAAATTAAACCATTCTCGAGCTTTGCCGAAGGACCACCCTCGATTTCATTGGAGGCTTCGGTTCCGCCGACGTCGTCGAACTTGTAGTAAGCGATCAACGCCTCTTCGCGTACAAGGGGTAGGCGGTATTCTACG
>JACNJI010000274.1 GCA_014382645.1 Verrucomicrobiota bacterium
CACCAACAAACGACCGGAGCCCCCGATCAAAGGTTGTTCATCGTTTATGAAAAGGCAGCCCCCGAACAATTGCATGCACTCTTGCAATTAATGCGAAATGAAATTGACGTAGCCGCCAGCCAAATGGTGATCGAGGCGCTGGTGGTGGAAATCAACACAGCCAAGGCCAAGGAACTGGGCTTCAGTTACTCTCAGGTAGATAAGAAAACCACCTCTTCCCTTACCACGAATCCCGAGACTGGTATTTCCACTGGAAAGTTTTTTGGCACCTTCACATCCGATGAGAATTCTTTGTTCACATTGGACGATTGGGGCACGCCATTATATAGAACGGCCCCTCTAGGACTCTCTGCTTCGATCAGCGCATTCGTAGAAGACGGGCATGCGGAAATCTTGTCCAATCCGTCGGTGCTTGTCTTGGATGGTCGACAAGCTCGTATTCAAGTGGGACAACAAGTGCCAACGAGCAATGTCTCGACCTCGGCCGCAGGTTCTTATGTGAGCGTAAGCTACATTCAGACCGGGATCGTGTTAAACATAAGGCCTAGGATTAGTGAGGATGGGTCTGAGATCACAATGCAGATCGAGACAATCGTTAGTTCCGCCGAGACATCGGGTAAGACCGAAACAGGAGCTCGCCCCTGAAATCGAAAACAAACAGGTACAGACTTTTGTGCGCGTCGCAGACAATACGCCTTTTATCGTAGGTGGCTTGATTAGTAAAAAAGACGACAAAGACACCACAGGGATACCTTTTCTGTCCGACATCCCACTACTCGGTAATCTCTTCAAGAAAAAAACAAGTCAGAATAGCAAGCGAGAGGTGATAATCGTACTGACTCCCCATGTCATTAATACCAATGATAAGTCCTTTAGCTACGTCATCCCCAAGGACTCCCAATCCTTTGACTCTTTCGATAACCTTCTCTTTCGCAATGCGTATCGAATTAGAGATGACGACCTCTTCGATCTCTCCTTTGCCACCAAGAGTGATTACTATTTGAACATCCTCAAAGAGTTAAAGGATTTTCGCGATAGTCACATAGAGTTGTCGGAGGAAGAACCGGTGTTTGGCTTCCTCGACAAAAAAGTGCCCGGAGAAGAAGTAATCGTGCGACGTATGATTTGGGAAATCGTTCACAAATCAAAATATCACGAATATATCGCCGATGATCACATCTTGGTTTTCGAATCCAATGAGGCCGCCAAGTTCGGCAACAAGTTCAAGACGAATCTGCTCAGCGTATTGCTTGATGGCCTTGTCAAAAACAAGAAGGAAAACTCCTTGGTACTTGATTTCGCCGACCATAAGGCGAAGACGACAGGTCCCTTTGAGCATCCTCGCGCTTTGATCACCAAAGCGAATGTCAAGGATCCTTCGAACTACGTTGAACAGATCAGCTTGCTAAATGCGGATGACCCCGATCGTAATACCATCCTCTTGTCATCAACTATCGCACCGCCCGGTGTGCGCAGAGCAACCGCGCTGGAAGTCCTCAAGGGTGTCCTCGTGCTGAAGCGTATCCTGTCGCTCAACAGCAGCATGCCCGTTACAATTAAGGAGTTTCGCGTGGGACGGCAGATAATCTTCCCCACAGAACAGGAACTTAAGGACAAATATCATATTATCGATTATGACGTCGCCCGTTTCTTTTACGAAATAATCAACTACTACCCTGAATTCGAAAGAGCTTTCAATCGTGACGCTAAAGCGATTGTCGACCGCATGAGCGAAGACAGTAAAACAGCGAAAGCCTTCGACTACTACCTACGCGAAGGCGATGAAACTACGGGGCCATTTACTCTTGAGCAATTAAGCCAATCGATCGCGGAGGGTTATATCAAGGCCGATGACTGGGTCTGTTTAGCGATCGCGGACGCCGAGTGGGAAACCGCGGGCGAGGCAGAAGGCTTAAAGGATTTATTTAAGGCTCCCACAAAGGAATCTCCGGCAACTCAGCCCTAATCTCAAATCAACAATAAAGACCAATTAGGATGAGATCGAACAATTCATTTTCATTTTTTTTAGTTGCCTAAACCAACCCTCGAAAAAATGGCTCGGAAAAAACTGTCATCATTGAACGACGAAGATGTTACTCAGCCTGGGTTCAAGTCTGACCGAATTGCCGCTAGTTTCCGCTATCTTTCTTCAGTCTGGATGATTCCCGTTATATGTGGATTCTTGACCATCCTCACCCCTGCCTGTACTCAAAATGAACTTCCCACTGGTGAGCATGCGCCCGATCCCTTGCCGCCAACCTTCGAAAATCTGGGTTTGGAGAGCGACCCGTTCGTTAATGCCGCGACAAAAGACTCTCAATTAGCTGTCCTCCATGCGCTTTTTGACCCTAAGACGGGTTATCGTCTGCCGGGAACTTATAACAAAGCGAAACTGGATGCATTATTCCTAGACATCCGGGCTGGATACTTCGTTAAGACTGATGGCATTGATGAACACATCCGCCGAGAGTACCACACCTTTACCCACGCCCTGGACATCGTGGTTACCACTCATGGACTATTACGCGGGGGTGGCGCCGTATTTCTGAATGCACACGAGCAATCCGCCCTAGTCCTTGCGGCACTCTCCCACGACGTATTGCATTCAGGCGTCAGCAACGCCTTCCTCATCAACGTAGATCACCCCCTCGCAAAAAAATGGGGATCCAAGAGTTTGCAGGAGCGGCGTTCTGCAGATCATACATTAATGCTGTTCAACAAGCACAAGGTTCTTGTGGCGGAAGATGGGATGGAGGACAGCTTCAAAAGCTCGATTTCAGATTCCCGAAGAATTCTCGAGGAATCCATTCTCTGGACGGACATGGCGCGCCACAAGGAGCAGATGGAAAAGGTCGCAGGTGCCTTGGGTCAAGCGATTGCCGCCTTGCAAGAAGTCCGTAAGGTGGAAATGACCAAAGGCGGAGCCACCGTCGAGGATGTTCGCGCAGGAGTGAACGTCTCATCTATCCTCGACAAGGAAACCCGCATCTTGCTTGCGGCATTTCTTCTTCATTGCGCCGATATCAGCAATCCCTCGAAAGATTGGGCATTATGCGAACGATGGGCAGTGATCGTGATGAACGAATTCTTTTCGCAAGGAGACGTCGAAAGAAAGCTCGGGCATAAACTTTCCATGAATTGCGATCGAGAATCAGTCTCGGTTTCCCAATGCCAACTAGGATTTGGCAATTACGTCATTCGCTCCCTGTTGCAACTGCTTGAAAAGTTAGTGTATACGGCGGGAAGTCAGTCGCTCGAGAACTTTGAGGCAAATCACAAGCGTTGGGAAGAAATCGCCAAAAAGGAGGCCGAGAGCGGGAAACCTTACTTGATGAAACTCAATCCACCCTCCCAAGAAGGCGGGTGGCTAGGCAAATTCCGAGAAGGAGAGTAAGAGCAGAGACTTCTCTCTGGCTTCTAATGAGCCTGATTGAACCCACCTGGTCTTTTGGCTGGACGAGCCAGAAAGAGGGAGTAAAAGTTCAGACCTTGGCGGTTTTGAACTGTGATGAAGTCAGCAGAAACTTTTAATATCCAGATACGGAATCTGAAGTTATCTGGTTGCAAGTGATGAGCTGACTTCGTGAATTATATGGGTTTAAACTGAAAGAAAGCTGCGATCTATATAGGAGTTATAATCACTTCTCTATCTACTAATAGGAAAACAAGGAAGAGCACTTGTTTTTTTTGGACAAGATAGGCACTCATTCTCGGTTGCACGCCATCAGCGTTTAACCACAAAATAGTAAGCGCGGTAAGTGCCATCAATTGCAAAGGTGCCGTCGGAACCGACCGGGACTGACTTGTTCTTCATGGGCACACCATAGTGGTCGCAGGGTTGTACCAGTGTCGGCTTTGGCCCTGCAATCTTGATAGTGGCCTGCACAGGCTCAAGGAGCAACGGCGCGGTGCCGACCGCTTCGAGTCGCTTCCCATCTGCAGAATAACGCGTCCCGGTTTGTTGGTCCTGGGCCAACGCCGTGATGAGAATATCACGGGATACTGCCAGTGGAAGGTTGTCGAGCGGTGTGAATATGGTGCTGACAAACGGAGTTTTAAAAGTTATCTCAACACTGGGGAGAATGAACTTGTTCATGCCGGTTCGCCCGATCACCGCCTGAGTCCTGGCAGTGTTAACTGTGATCACCTGACTACCATAGTCCCAAGCCAGTTCGCCGGTGGCACTGCTAATCTTCTTCGCACTCTGGTCCCAGTATTTGGCAAAATCATCCTGTTGAACTTTACCTCCTTCAAAATCGACAGTCACTCGACCAATGGCAAATGCCTCCAACGGCGTGCCTCCATCAACGATCAATGTTTTCACATCATAACCTCCCTTGGTCGCGTCCTGTTTGAGAACATCCACTCCGGTGAATAGGTCCTCTTTCTCCAGACGACGGGCCGCGACGATGGGCGCCTCGGCGATGTGCTGATTATATAGGGCGAATGCCAATGCCGGAAACTGCCCGATATATGCGGGTGTATCACTGGAGTAACTGGACATGTGTGGATAACCATCACCTAGTCGAGTTCCGCTCTGCGCAAAATGATACGA
>JACNJI010000250.1 GCA_014382645.1 Verrucomicrobiota bacterium
AAGGGTTAATTTTTTGAAAGTTATATCAAGATTATCTCTTATCGCTTGTGGTGCTTGGTTTACTTTTGGGACCGAATAGAAGTTTAAGTCTGCGTGGAGAAAGGAATTTCGATGCCTTGTTCGATCGAGAGAAGGGTGCCTTTGAGATTTTCTTGATGGATGTCCAACTGTCTCGCAATAGGGAACGTTCGCGACGAACTTTGTGATGAGTTCGCCGAAAATTTGGGTCGCGACCTAATCGCTGTTGGAGCTTTTGTCGTTCGTTGGGCGTGACTAATCCTTGAAAAAGACGCCGAGCGGTATGCTCCAAATCTTCGGAATTAACCGATTTCTCTCGGTTTGAGGAAATGTCGTCTTGGGGTATTGGGTTCACTTTACTCTTATAATCCAAGTTAGGTTTCCTGAGATTTTATAGTAAATCAAGTCTAGTTTCCATATTCATTCGTTTGCATCCTCTAATGATGTTGAAGGGATGAAGTAGCCAAGGGATAGTCTTTTTGATCTGGAATGCCAGTTTTTAAGCTGTTTGCGGAGATTGTAGCTTACTTGTTGCTATAGATTTTTGTTTTGCCAAAAGCGCGCTTGGCCAATCTTCTCATCAACCAATAGCCGGCCACTAGCCATGCGACCAATTGGAGCACGCTGCCGAAGAAGAGGATACCCCAACCACGAAAGGTCTTGAAGATGAACCAGACGACCAAGCAACCAATCAAGAAAATCCCTACGTCCTTCAAGGTATAGGTGCTGGAGAGTTCTCCCAGCGGAAAAACTTTTCTTATGCCGAAGAAGGTCCCCACTACGCAGAAAATGGGTGCGCAAAGGAGCACAAGGTCTCCTTGCAAAAGGCTTTTTCCCATCATCGACATCCCAATGAGGGACACGATCACCGCGAAGGCAAACACGCCGGTGGCAATCCAGATTACTAGGTTGGCGAGAAAGATTCCATCCTTCTCCGTTTTCCCGCTCTTCCCAATCCATGCCCCAAGTGTACCCACCACGGGAATTGACACCGAGGCGACGGTAATTAACCCCTTGTTTTCCAAGAGGCCTTTGTACACGGTGGCAAAGAAGTCTTCCAGAGTCATGGCAATGAGATCGGATTCTCTATTTTCCTTAATAATCGACATATTCAATCCAGCTCAACAAATAAGTGCTCCTTGGCTAGTGAGCTATTATGTTAGAGCCTTTCGCGTCACATCATAATAACGGTACGGGAGTCGAGTTGGCGTTGCATTGTATCTCTTATGGGTTCAAAAAATTCGCTAATGAGGACCATACTTAAGTTGAAATTTAATCTCGATAGTCGTCTCGCTTTTATCGTCCTTTTGAATTTTGGGTACTCCGCCACTGCAAAGGACAAGCTCAATGTGCTTTTCATCATATCGGACGACCTTACCTCGACCGCCTTGTCCTGTTACGGCAACACGGTCTGCAAGACTCCGAACATCGACAGCTTGGCGGCACGCGGCACGCGTTTTACCCGTGCTTATTGCCAAGGCACCTACTGTGGGCCGTCGCGAGCCAGTTTCATGTCGGGGTATTACCCGCACGCGACCGGGGCCTTGGGCTACAAGAGCCCTCGTCCGCAGATCGGGAATCGCGTCACTTGGTCGCAGCACTTCAAGAACAACGGCTACTACAGTGCCCGGGTCAGCAAGATTTACCACATGGGCGTCCCCGGCGGCATCGAGCAGGGTAGTCATGGGGCGGACGACGAGGCTTCCTGGACGGAGAGGTTCAACAGCAAAGGTCCCGAATGGAAGGCCCCGGGCGACGGGGAAACCCTGCAGAACAATCCCGATGGGAAGAAACCTGCAGTGGGAGGAAACACCTTTGTCGTGGTGGAAGCCGACGGGGATGACCTAGTGCACTCCGACGGCAAAACCGCGAAAAAAGCCGTGGAACTGATTCACCGGCACAAGGACAAGCCATTCTGGCTGGGTGTTGGCTTTGTGCGTCCGCACGTTCCCTTTGTTGCGCCGCGATCCTATTACTCGCCATTCAAGCCCTACAGCAAGATGGTCCTGCCCCTCAAGATACCCGGAGACTGGGATGATATTCCCAAGGCGGGCATCAATTACTGCACCAGTTCCAATATGAAGATGGATATCCGCCGCCAAAAAAAATCCGTCGGTGGTTACTATGCCTCGGTCGCCTACATGGACGCCCAAGTGGGCAAGGTGTTGACTGCTCTCGACGAGGCAGGCTTGCGGGACAAGACCATCGTCATTTTCACCAGCGACCATGGCTACCATTTGGGCGAGCATGACTTTTGGGCCAAGGTGAGCTTGCGCGACGAATCCTCCCAGGTGCCTCTCATTATATGTGCCCCTGGCAAGAAGCCCGCCGTTTGCCATTCCTTCGTGGAACTGCTCGACCTCTATCCCACCTTGTCCGGCCTTTGCGGTCTGCAGGAGCAAGAACGCCTTCAGGGAAAAGACGTTTCCATGATGCTGGATGATCCCAACCACAAAGTTCGCGATGCTGCCTTTTGCGTGGCCCCCGCCCGAAAGGGCTTCCTTTTGCGTGAGGAAAAGTGGGCCTATATCCAGTACGGGGAAAAGGCCCAGAATGGTCTTGAGCTCTTTGATGTTGAGAAAGATCCCAAGCAGTTCGTTAATTTAGCTAAAAAGAAGAAATATCAGCCCGCGGTGAAGGCGTTTCAGAAGAAGATGGCAGCCAAGCTGGCGGCGGTGCGTGACAACGACCTCGGATTGCGATGATGAGAGATTTTTTGCTTAGGATTTTGATCGTATGTCCTCAATCTTTGGCGTGATGAGATTTAGTTTTCACTTTTTGCTTCTTGCGGGATTTCAGACTTCCGGCTTTGCGGGAGAAAACGCCGCTCCGTCTTCGCACTTGGGGTTTGATGATCATTTCGCCGGCGATATCATAGTCAACGATGTGCGTGTCCCAAAATCCGGTGAGGCTACGTACACCTATTACGAGACTCTCGGTTGGAGCGGAAAGGCCTCGGGATACGCCGGGATACAGGCGCATCCCAAGGCTCATAATTTCATCTTTTCGATATGGGATAACAAAAGTCATACGGCACCCATTAAGGTTGCTCATAAGGGACCTGGTACGGAGATTGAGAAGTTTGGCGGCGAGGGTACCGGTCTGAAATCATGGAATTTCACTTTGGGTTGGGATGTTGACACTTGGTACACACTGGCGGCCCGTTGCTGGCCTGTTGCCGATCATATGTACTATGCTTTTTGGTCGCGCTCTGGCAAAACCGGAAAATGGGCTCATTTGGTAACGATGGACGTTGCGGTGAAGAATGCCTACTTCGAAGGCGGAACAGGCGCATTCATCGAGGACTGGTTGGAGACTGGCGTGAATGCTCGTACAAGCCATCATCGCAATGGCTGGAAACGCAAATTGAATGGGCATTGGCATCCCTTTGGCGCGGGTCGCTACTCGGTTAACCATTGGGATCTTGATCCTGGCAAGCGCTCCTACAATTTTCGTACCAACTGGAACGGTGGTATCGCTAGAGACAAAACCGGTTTCTACTACTTCATGACTTCCGGAGGAAGAGAGACCCTATCTATAGCCAAAAACCCTTCCCGTTTCGTCCTCAAGCGGATTGAGCAAAATCCCAATATTCCCGGTTTTATCCTTAATGCCCACAAGTTGTCTCCCTGATGGTTTTTGGTTTTCGATGAGGTCAAGGTACGCTGTTTGTCTCCTAGCTTGTCTGGTTTTCTTTATGAACACATGGTTACGGGAAGTAGCTTGTTCAAATGATGAAGCAATGGGAAGTTCTTCTCCACTAATCCGACCATGAATCGTCCACTCCTCATCCTCACCTTTCTTTTGGCTTCCATTGCCCATGCGAAGACCAAGCCCAACATCCTCTTCATCTACACCGATGACCATTCCCATCGCACCGTGAGTTGCTACCCCGAGGCATATCCTTGGGTGAAGACGCCGAACATCGATGCCTTGGCTGCCAACGGCGTGCGCTTTGCTTCCGCCTACATCGGCACCTGGTGTATGCCGTCGCGGGCAACTTTGTTGACCGGACATCACCAGCACGGAGTCGAGAGCATGCGCATGGTGGGCAAGTATCCCGGCAGTGAATACGATCCCGAGAAGTGCCCCTTTTGGCCCAAGGTCTTTCGGGAGCATGGCTACCAGACGGCACAGGTCGGTAAATGGCATACCGGAACCGACACCGGGGCGGGACGCGACTGGGATTACCAGAAGGTCTGGAACCGTCCCCGCTACCCGGAAAACGCGGGCAACTACTACAAGGACCAGCTCATCGAGACCAATGGTGGCAAGCCCGTCATGACCAAGGGGTACTCTACCGACAACTACACCCGTTGGGCCGTTGATTACCTCAAGGGCGAACAACTCGACCCGAAGAAACCATGGTACCTCTGGGTGTGCTACGGCGCGGTGCACGGTCCTTTTACGCCGGCCAAGCGGCACCTCGAGGCCTATCCCGACGCCAAGGTTCCCATTCCCGCCGACGTATATCCCCCGCGGTCCGGCAAGCCGGCCTATATGCAGGAAATCGCCCGCTGGTACAAGGGGGACGA
>JACNJI010000157.1 GCA_014382645.1 Verrucomicrobiota bacterium
AGCGCTCGAACGTCGCCACCTTCAGCAGCGGCAACGAGGGCCGAGGGCTTCCCATTCCCGAGCTTGGCATTTCCCAGTCCCGTCACGAACTCAGCCACCACAACGGCGACCCCAATCACATGGAGAACCTTACGCTTAGCGACGCCTTTTCCTTCGAACAGTTCGGCTACTTCATCGGCCGACTGGCCGAGACCAAGGACTTGAACGGCAAACCCCTGCTCGACTCCACCATGGCCCTCATGGGAGGAGGCATGTCCTATGGACACAGCCACGGAAACGCCAACCTGCCTCTTGTTCTCGCCGGAGGAACCGGCCTTGGCATCAAGCATGGACGGCACCTCGATTTCAACAAAGGCCACTTTGACGGCTACAGCCTCGACAACGCGGGAGCTCACTACCGCCTCTGCGGTCGCCCGGCCAACGCCGATGCCCACATGAGCAATCTATTGTTGTCCATGGCCCAGAAGATGGGCGTGCAAAGCGACCAGTTCGGCGGCAGCAACCAGGCCATGGACTTGGGGTGATTCGCTTCCTTTTACTTTCTTTTATTGCCTCCTTGACCGCTCAGCTTTGGGCGGAGGAAGAAGCTTTTCGACCGGAACAAGGAAAATTTCCCCCAATCGGAAAAGCCAAGGCCTATCGGGGAGAACTCGTTTTCGTCGACCACGTAAACCGCCGGGGCAGCCTACGTTTGTTCGTGGACGGCTATTTCCGGGAACGCAGGCTTCACCACTTCGCCATGTTGCCTTATGGAATGATTTATTATCGAGGAGCCCCAGCTGATCTTAGGGACGTTCCCTTGGGAACCATCCTCTATGGGGAATTTTTCCTCCCCTGCGACCCCAAGCTTTCGGCCGTGCCCAACTCCAAGGGCACGGATCCCGCAACCCCAGCTGAAAATCATGCGATTCTTCTGGAGGACGATCTGAGCTTTTGCCTTCGTCAAGGCAAGGCCTGGAAATTGAGGGGAGTGGACCTCACTAAGGAATCCGTAAAATACTCGACCTCGTCCAACGGGAACGAGGGCCACTTGATGGCCAGCCTGGATCGAAAGGAAGGGGAGGAAGGACTTGGGGGGGAGCACAGGGTCACCATCGACGGCTCAACCCGCATCTGGCGAGGTCGCGAACTGCTCGGCATCGACGACCTGATTGCCGAAGGTCTCTGGCAAGCCAAGGAAAAGAATTCCATCGCAGACCTTCATGTGCAACTCGCCCTCACTTGGCATCCCCGATACCTCTACCAAGAGTTTCATACTGCCGATCTCTGGTTGAACGAGGCCGCAGTCAAGGTCGCCCAGGAACGCCAGAGACAAAGGCACATCCGCTTCATCCGCTTGCGCTGGATGCCCGCCTGGGTAGACGCGATCGAGTACGGAAATTTTGGGGACGCCAACGTCACGGTCACGTTGTTCGGAGGAATGGACGAATCGCTTTACGCCGACTTCAAGCCGGGTTCCGGCGGACAGATGGCAGCGGCCGAGAACACCCTGCGTACTTATTGGCCTGATCACGACGGAATGGAGGGCAAGATCGTTGCCGTGGAGAAGACGGAAGGAGAGCCCCCATTCGGCAGTAGCGGAATCCAAGTGAAGTTTTCCATGAACTTGATTCTGGAAGGATTTCGCCCGGGTCGAATCGTCCGCATCCGCCCGAACAACTGGCCCAAGAACAAACCTCCCAAGGAGGAATTGATCGGCGACTTCGAGACCCGCTGGCCCAGTCCCGATATTTTCAAGCAATAACAAGACCATGACACGATGCCTCTTTCTGACCTGTTTCTTACTGGCATGCTCGCATTGTTGTTTCGGCAAACCCTTTTACGTCTATTCGCCTTGTAGCAATTCAAACTCCCTCTGGATCGTCAAGGCGGCCCCGAACTAAGATGGCCTTGACTTGAAGGTCGCCAAAAAGATCGACTTGGGCATTTCCGGGCGAGTCATCACCGCACACCAAACCGCTACTCTACGTCACAGCGACTGGGGGAGAACCGGGTAAAGTTCCGTCAATAATTATTTAAAAATATTTTTACGCAGCACATCCATAAGAAAGGTTTATTACTTCGTACCATGATGATCCATAGTTATCCAGGCCGCCCTGAACAAAAATGGCGGTAAATTGATATTTTAAAAGTGTCCACGCCTTTTCACTTCGGATAGGCACCTGTCGGGAATCAATATTAGCTTATTTTTGATCTTTGAAAAATGTATTAAACAGTTCCCCATCATATGAAGCATACAAAACTGTCGCCATATCCGTTTCTCCAACAACAAAATTCCCTTGGTAATCTAAACTAATAAGCCCGTAATAACGTGAATCTTCATTTCCATCACCAATAATCTCTGTTACCGCCTCTTTTAAGGACTTCCCACATTCGACATAACTGACAACACGTGCAGCCACGGCATAATTAACAATATGTTCACCTCTTCCTGTGCAAGAAACACCGCACATATTCGAGACATAGGTTCCAGCAACAGTCGCACTATCCCCAATTCTTCCTGGAAGCTCATAGCCAACACCACCTGTTGATGTTCCTACACAAATGATGCCTTTGTCATCTAACGCAACTGCCCCAACAGTTCCCGTATCTCCCGAACGCTTCTCTTTAAATTCTTTTAAACGGTCTTCTGTAATTGGATCAAAGTATTTCACATTATTTTTCCGTGCATATTCACAAGCTTCACGCCCTCCTAAAACTGTATGTTTTTCTTTAGATAATAAATCTGCAATCTGAATTGGGTTTTTTACATTCCTAATATTAATGACTCCCGAAAAACGACTATCATCTGAACTCATAATGGCTGAGGACATTCGAACCCTCCCATCACATTGCAATTTTGATCCTTTTCCTGCATTGAAAATCGGATTGTCCTCCAACAACTTTATTGCTTTTATCACCGCCTCTCTTGAACCCTTTTCTCTAAGAATCGGATATGCTTTTTTGATGATTTTTGAAAGTGCTAAATGATATTGCTTGAAAGAAAACATACTCCCTTCCATCTGACCTGCACCACCATGTATAATTAACTTTGGAATGCTAATTTGGACCTCTTTTTCTTTGAAAGCAATATCTCTTTCATGAAATCAAGATTTGCATCCGCACTATTAAAAATTGGAATATTCGAAAATTCGGACAACTCTTTCATATGAAGAGGCGAACTAGAGCAGACACCCGAAATTGCATCTGGTGTCAATTCGAATTTTTCCTTCAATACTTGCAACCCCCCAATAGCACCAAATGCATCATACGAACAAAAAATAAGTTTATGTATTCTTGACCTCACATCTTCATGAGCAAGTAACATAGCCGTTTCTCTTTGTAAAATACCATCCGCTAACTCAACCACCCAGAATTTTTTTGGATCGTTCGCATACTTTAAATCAATCTTGTTAAAAACATCTAACATTTTATCTTCACTTAATTTATAAGTTGAGGGATAACCTAAATAAGTGAAATCTAAATATTTATCAGCTCCTGCATCATTCATGGATAAAATATCTTTCAGACTAGCTGTACCCGTAACTTTGGATGCATTAACCGTGTAGCCCATATTACTTAGTGCCCAGCAACAGGTTGCCGCAGCCATACTTTTACCTGAATTCATCGACGTCCCACAAACTAAAACTAGTTTAGCTCTTGATTTCTTTTTCGTAACCAATCGAGGATTAATTAAGTTGTAATCTAATGTATTTACAACGTTTCCATCAACCGTACAGACATAGCCTAATACTTCTATTTTTGTAGGGTCTTTAACCAAAGAGTTTTTTACAATGACATTTCCAACAACACCTGATCTAGCCAACAAATCCACTTTTTCAACTGGCTCTTCAGGAACGTGACCTTCATAATAATCAGGTGCATATCTGTGACCAAATACAAAAACGCCCAAAGAACCGTTATGAATCATATGTATTCTGGCCGATTTATTTTCTAAGTTCGAATGCTGACCAACACTCACAACCCGACCATAGACAATATCCCCCACCTGTGGCACACGCTCTGGCATTGCTTGATAAAACTTTAAAAACTTAGACTCCACTCCATACGCCGCACTCGGAACCGTTACAACTTTCTTTATTTTTTGCATTTCAATCTCCTGTTAATACACGACCATTGTTAAAAGTTAACTAATATATCACCGAAATTTAAAATTTAAAACATATTTCATTAGGATGAATATTCTTATTTTCTAACGGAACTTGAGTTAATTTTAAAGTTAAAATCTTGGGAAAAACGGAAGGATAATAAAACAAAGTAACGAAACGGGAGTAGTTATTTCTCGTGTTTTATATGTTTTATCATCGATAATTGAACTTTTGGAATTGTGCGAGGATTTACATTTAGTACATCGAATGTTGTTGTTTTTTTGAGGTGAAAGGGGCACCAGTTGGGCACCAGCACTGGATCCATCAGCCCGCTTGAACCCAAGGACTCTAAGGCTCCGTATTGCACCGGACTCCTCCACATGATCTACCACCCGCCCCTCCCCGTGGTCTACTTCAGCAACGGCCAAGGCATTTGGCTGTCCACGTACGGCCGCGAGGCCCACG
>JACNJI010000304.1 GCA_014382645.1 Verrucomicrobiota bacterium
TTATGTCAACAAGTGTATATATATACTCTTTTCCATCATCAACCATCCCCTTCCAAAAACAGTCAGCAGGAAAGGTAGCCCTTGTGGTGTCCGCCAATGTTGACGTCGAACCCTTGATTGTTGGGCCAATGTCCCTCGTTGCCGAGGTGCCATTTTCCTGCGAAGAAGGTTTGGTAGCCGTGGCTCTTCAGTTCCTCGGCAATGGTTACTTCCTCATGGGCCAGATTGTTGCGGTCCTCCGGATGAAGTAACTTGTTTCGATTGTTGTTGGACTGTCCCGGTATCCAGTCGGTGATGTCGACCCGAACGGGATGGCGCCCGGTCATTATGCTTGCCCGGGTGGGCGAGCAGACCGGACAGGCTGCGTAACCATTGGTGAATCTCATTCCCGAGCCGGCCAACTTGTCGATGTTGGGTGTCTCGTGAAAAGTGCTCCCATTGGCCCCGATATCCGCCCAACCCATGTCGTCGACGAGGAAGAATACAAAGTTCATCGGCTTCTTCTTAGCCATTGTGCCAATGGAGCAAGTGGCTAGGGCAGCGCAGAGGAGGAGAGTAGCTCTGGTTTGAAATTTCATGAGTGTTGGCTTGATGGTGAAAGAATTCATTTATTGATCTTGGGTCGAGGCTTCGTGGGTTTCTTCGGTTTCGGTTTTCTGGACGGAGGGAGAGGAGGCTTGGTCGGATGCGGTTCAATCGGATCGAAGAAGCGCATGTTCGTCCCGACTTGATCGAAGTCTCCCAGGTCCTTGCGCATGCCCTCGGCCAAGTCGAGCAAGCGCTGAACCACTGCGGGGTGATATTCAGCCAAGTTTGTGGTCTCCCCGATGTCTTTTTCCAAGTCGACCAAGAAAGGTTTATCGAAGCCCACGCGATCTGCCGGAGCGATGTGTCGGTTGACGAGAAAGGGTTCGGTGCCGGGTTGTTTCACTTCCCTAGGCAAATGCAGTTTCCATTTCCCTTGCCTCACGGCCTGGAGATGCACGCGCAAGTAATAGTAAAACGCTTTGTCCGGATTCGCTTGGTCGAATTTGCCGTGGAAGAGGTGAGTGACGTCCTCCCCGTCGATGACACGATCCTTTGGGGGTTCTGCACCTGCCAAGGCGGACAAGGTAGGCAGTAGGTCGATTGTGCTAGCGATCTTGTCGCAGGTGGTTCCGGCGGGAACGCGACCTGGTCCCCACAGGACGGTCGGCACACGTACCCCGCCCTCGAAGGTGGATACTTTTCCGCTCCGCAAAGGATCGGCCGAACCACCGTGATCCCCCGGTAGTCGTCCATCTTGATGATTCTTGTTTTTGATCAGCCAAGGGCCGTTGTCGCTGGTGAAGAGTACGTAAGTGTTCTTGGCTATTTCCGACTCCTCGATGGCATCGAGGACGCGACCGACGTTGAAATCGATCTCCTCGATGACGTCGCCGTACAGGCCCCGCTTGCTTTTACCCTTGAATGGTTCGGTGACCGCCAAACGAGTGTGGGGCATGGTGTGTGGAACATAGACGAAGAACGGTTGGTCCTTGCTCTTCTTCATGAAGGCGATGGCCTCGTCTGTGTAACGCTTGGTCAACGACGCCATGTCGGTCTTTGGTTCAATCAGTTTCTCGTTGCGGTAGAGATTGACCACGGAGTCATTGCTGGTGGGTGTGCCGAAGAAGTAATCGAATCCTTGGCGAGTGGGAAACAAGTCCATGTAGAAACCGGACTGGGCGTGCTTGGCCAAATCCCACTTTCCGAAACAGGCCGTGGCATATCCTTTAGTCTTCAACACTTCCGCTATGGTGATCTCCTTGCCGTGGAGCACGGGATGGACGTTCTTGACGTTGCCTCGCTCCGCCACCCGCATGGGTTGGCAACCCGTCATGAGGGCGGCCCGAGAAGGCCCGCAAATTGGCTGGGCGTAGAAACTGGTGAACCTCATACCCTCCCTTGCCATACGGTCGATTCGCGGGGTGCGAATGTCCTTCGATCCAAAGCAACCCGCGTCGCCGTAACCCATGTCGTCGATGAACAGTACGACGAAATTGGGAGGTCGATCCTTGGCGGACATGGTTGTTGCGAGTATCAGCAAGGCACCAAGACCGATGGACCAACGCGGGAGATTCATATGATCTTTTTGAAGGAAAGCTTGCAGGTTGACCAGCGAAAGCGATGCTTGCGAGCAATGTTTGGATGTTGGGAATGAAGTTGTCGCCGAATAATCCTTTGCGGCGTCCGGGTTATCGCTTCTTCATGCTGTTCCATGTAGCGACTTCGATCGGAGGCGGTTTTCATTTCGTAGCCAGTCACTGGGTTCTGTACGATGATACCAAGTCGCCCGCATCCACTGCTTGGCTCGTTCTCAGTTACTTGATGCCGCCCTTGCTATTGCTTCCCTTTTGCGGGGTGCTGGCGGATCGTTGCAACCGTCGAAAGGTATTGTTGCTCTCGACTTGCTATGTCTTGGTTTTGGATTGCCTGCTTATCGCGATGATTGTTTGGGGAGCTTTTCGCCCTTCTCACTTATATGTTTACGCGGTACTGATGAGCTCGGGGAGCACCCTGTTTTGGACAACTTTGCCCGCATTTTTGAGAGAGCACTTGTCGAAGGCCGAATTGCTACATGCCAACAGTCTCAACACGGCTCTCATGCAAGGAGGATACCTTATGGGGGCCGGGTTGGCGGGAATGTTGTACGGGCGCCTTGGCGCCATAGGTTCCTTTTCCATGGCGGCGGCGGGGTTTGCGGGAGCCGCATTAGGCTGGGTTTTTATTCGTCGATGGTTTCCCGATCGCCCACTCAAACCTAAAGGTCGTATCGGGCTGCGGAGTTTTTTTGATGAGTTCGCGGAGGGTTTGGGCTACGCCCGAGCGAATAAGCCCCTGTTCTTTTTCGCTCTCTTCGGGTTGGCACCCGGCTATGCCGCTCATATGTCGAACGTTCTTCTAGTGGGATTCAGCACGGATTCCTTGCAGGCGGGCGCCGAAGGATTCGGCTTATTGGACATGTCCTACGGACTCGGCGCCATGGTTTGCGGTTTGGGGTTGCCCCTTTTTCTGCAACGGTTTGGAACGCGGCCGACCTTGCCGACAATCGCCTTGTTCCTAGTGGCGACGAGCTGCCTATTAGTTAGCTTCAGTCAGTCGCTTGCCTTCGCGATGTTGTGCTTTGCAGGGTTTGCCCTGTTTGGCCAACTAGTCGGAATACTCGCCAACACGACCTTGCAGCGAGAATGCGAGGCTGAAGTTGTGGGTCGTCTCGGCAGCTTGGTAAACGTTGTACAGTATCTCCTAGCCCCGATCCTCGTTTGGGGGTTGGGCGTCTATGCGGAATTACCCCGCGGTCGCCTCCTGCACGAAGATTCCCTGCGCGACGGGTTCGTCGCGATAGCTATCTTCTACCTGCTCCTTGCCGGAGCCAGTATCTTCGGCACCTATCCCTTCCTGAAACGACAAGAAGGAAGAAACGAGAATTAGAATTCCTTGGAGAGGCTTAAACCGATTACCCGGGGCGAACCCACGATGCCGGGAGAACCCGTAAGACTGCTGACCAGAGAGGAATAATATTCTTCGTCCGTAAGGTTTGTGCCGAATACGTTCACACCCCATCCGTTTCTTTCGAAACCAATGGAAGCGTCAAGGAGCGTGTAAGTGTCCTGAATGTCCGTATTATTCGTCCCTGTGTTATTCCAATAGTGGGTTTGTCCAATCGTCCTTGTGCCCAAATGTCCTGAAATGCCGCTGTCGTGTTCATAGGAAAAGGACAGGGAAAGCGTGTGGTCCGGGACAAACGAAACTTGTTTTCCTACTAATGCGGGCAAGGCGGAAAACTTTTCGTATTCGCTCTCAGTAAGACCGTAAGCTGCCGAGAAGGTTAATTCTTCCAGTGGCTTGAAATAAGCCTCAATTTCTATTCCTTTCGTTAAAACTTCGTCTGCATTGGCTACATAATAATCCGTAGACAAAGGGACAGGTAATTCAAACTGATAATCGTCGATTTCGTTCCAATATCCAGTGACATTGATTCCAAATGTTTCGGACGGGCTGAGACTCAATCCGATTTCGTTTTGCCAGCTTTTTTCTTTTGAGAATTTCTCGCTTAGTGCTGAACCCGGATCTAGGTAAGCAGAAAAGCCACCAGGTTTTGCGGAGAAAGATGAATTAATGGTAAAGGCAATTGTATCGCTCATCGGGTGAGTAAATCCAAGAAAACCTGATGCCCATTCAAAGTTTTCTTCAAGATCAGTTGGTTTTACTGCGGGTAAAAGGAGGTGTGAATTAGATTTTGATCTGTTTAGTTTTTGCTGAGAAAAATCCATCCTCAATCCAGCTTCTAAGAACGAATTGTTCAGGAGTTCTTTAATCACTTTCCCTCGAATGCCATAAGTTTTTTCACTACTATTGTAGGTCGTGTCAGATGACTCAAGTTTATAGCCAGCCATATTAAATGGATTGAGGTCATCGGCCATAGGGATCAACCTGTTTGCTTGCCCATCGACATCTCGAGAATTGAAGATCAGCCCGATTTCCCAAATCGTGTCTTCGTCTGA
>JACNJI010000504.1 GCA_014382645.1 Verrucomicrobiota bacterium
GTCTATGGTGACCTCAAGGTCTACAACCCGAAAAGCAAAATCCCCACCCCGCACCTCGACAAGTTGGCTGCCGATGGCTTGACCTTCACCGACGCTCATTCCGGTGGTTCCACCTGCAAACCCTCCCGCCATGCCCTCCTGACCGGGCGCTTTACGGCCCGCAAGGACTCTTTTTTCGACAACCGCGGCCCCATCATAACCGAGGGTCGCAAAACCATTGCCAGTCTGCTGCGCGACCGCGGGTATCGCACTTGATACACTTAATCCAAAATTCAAATCATGAAAATTCGACTCTATATGTTTGGGTGGATCCTGTTTGCTACCCTGCTTTGCTTTTCAAAATCTCGCGAACTGACAGCGACTGGAAAGCCGAACGTTGTGCTCATTTACATCGATGATCTGGGCTACGGCGACCTCGGGTGTTATGACTGCAAGGACATCCCCACCCCTCACGTTGATCGATTGGCCAAGGAAGGTGTCCGCTTCACTGCCTCCTACATTGTAAACCCGCCGTGTTGCCCGAGCCGCTGCAGTTTGATCATGGGGCAGTACGGCCAACGCTTCGGCAAGTACGGCATGTCCCGCGGGTTGCCCATCCCCGAGAACCGACCGACCTTGGCCAAGCACATGGGTGAGAATGGCTACGTCACCGGGCAGATCGGGAAGTGGGACATCGGCTCCAAGGTGCAGGGTCCACTCCAAGTAGGGTTCGCCGAGGTCGCTCAAAAACCGCCAAAGAAAAAGGGCTCAAAATACTTCTGCACAAATAAGGACGGCAAGACCCAGTGGCTGACCGACTACGACGGTGACAACGTCGTCAAGTTCATCGAGCGCCACAAATCAGAACCCTTCTTTCTTTACTGGTCACCCGATGCCGTCCATTCCAAGAATGACGAAGCTCCGCCCAGTCTGACCGAACGCACCACCGCCAAGGGCAAGCGAAGCAAATTGGCCGGGGCCATCGTCTCGGTCGACGACCAAGTGGGTAAACTGCTCGAGGTTCTCGACAAACAGGGTCTGCGCAAGAACACCCTCGTTATTTTCTCCAGTGACAATGGGGCCAACGGTGGCGAAGAAGGATCCTCCGCTCCTTACCGGGGAGGAAAGGGAAGCGGAACGCAACAGGAGGGTTGGGTACGCGTGCCGACCATCTTCTCCATGCCCGGCAAAATCCCCGAGGGGAAGGACTACCACCACCAAATCGCTAACTTCGACTTCTATTCCACCATCGCCTCGGTGGCCGGCCTGTCCATCCCCGAGCATTGCGACGGAGTGAACTTGATTCCCTACCTCAACGGCAAGAAGAAGGGCGAGCCGCACGAGTACCTCTTCTGGCTCAACAACGAGCTGGGTGACGCCGTCCACCGGCACCTGATCGCCGTCCGATGGCAGGACTGGCGCCTCTACAAGAAGTACGACAAGGACCCGTGGCAATTGTTCGACCTCAAGGCCGACCCGAAGGAAGAAAAGAACGTTGCGGCCAAGCATCCCGATGTCGTAAAGCGGCTCTCGGCCAAGCACGCGGTCTGGGCCAAGACCCTCGCCCCGCTCGGCCAGATCCCGCAGATCAAGAAAACCGACGACCGCATACCCGAGGGACACGGCTGGGCCTTTGCCAAGCGAAAAGGCAAAGCCGGCGGCCAATGATGAGATTCAGCACTGCTCTGTTTTCCCTGTTATTTGCTCCGTTGTTTGCGGTGCATGCCGATGATGATGAAAATGAATGGACACGTTTCCGTGGTCCCAATGGTTCGGGCATTAGCGGGGCCAAGGCAATTCCCATCAAATGGACTGCCAAGGAATACAACTGGACTATAGAACTACCAGGTGACGGCAGTAGTTCGCCGGTGGTTTGGAAGGAGACATTATTTGTTACCTGCAATGACCGGAAGAAATCCATTCGTTCGATCGTGTGCGTGAATGCAACCGATGGAAAGATCCATTGGCGCCGAGATTCCCCCTACACCAGTTACCGTATGCATCGGGACAACGACTTCGCTTCGGCGACGCCTACCGTGGATGCTGAAGGGGTGGTGGTGGTCTGGTCGATGCCTAAGAAACTGCTTATGCTGGCACTGGATCTTGAGGGCAAGGAACTGTGGCGCCGAGATTTGGGGCCATACGTGGGAATTCACGGTTCAGCCAGTTCTCCGATTATTGCCGACGGTATGGTCATATTGGCCAATGACCAGATGGATCCGAAGGTAATGAAGCGGTTTCTGCCAAAAAACACGTCCATGGTTCCCGAGAAAAGTTTTTTGATCGCCGTCGATCGCATGACAGGGAAAACCCGCTGGAAAATCGATCGCCGTACGGTGCTGGCTGGGTACAGCACCCCCTGCGTCAGGCAAACCGGTGGCGCCGGGCCGGAAGTGGTCTTTTCAGGCACGGCCCATGGCATGACCGGTGTGGATTTGGCTACAGGCAAGGTTAACTGGGAGATTAAGGGCATTCTGAACAGTCGCGTAGTGGGCTCACCGCAACTCTATCAGGATCTGGTCTTCGGCAGTTACGGTGCTGGCTTGGCGGCGCAGCGGTTGGTGGCGGTACGGGCCCCGCGAAAGGGTGGTGTGAAAGAGCCGATGGTGGCCTATAACGTTTCTCAATCGCCACCACTTGTGCCTAGTTGCCTGATCAAGGATGACCTTCTTTTTCTCTGGACCGACAGTGGCATTGTCAGCTGCCTGGATGCGGCGACCGGCAAACGGCACTGGCGCGAGCGAGTGGGGGGTAATTATTACTGCTCTCCCGTGTGGATTGACGGTCGTTTGTACTGCACAAGTAAGGAGGGCGACGTGGTGGTTATAGCCGCAGACAAAACATTCAAGCTATTGGCCAAGAATCCGCTTGGCGAAAAGTGCTTCGCCATCCCCGCTATTGCTCATGGAGTCATGTATCAGCGTACTCAGACAACGATTTTCTCACTTGGTGGAAAAAGATGAAGTTGATCGTGGGGAGATTTCTTTCCACTATTCATCTTATCAAGCCATTACACTGGAGACTCAACCATGACCGAACAAATCAATCGAACCTTCCATAGGGACATGGTGGTTGGACTGGCTTTGGTCTTGTTCTTGGTCGCACCTTGTCGGGCGGAGACCGGTGATGACTTGACCAACGAGGCCGCTCTGCGGTCCGATGCCCGGAAGGTCTTCAAGGAAACGGTCGAGCCCTTCGTCAATAAGTACTGCACCAAATGCCACGGAAGTCGGGCCAAGGCGGGGATCAATCTTCAGTCGGCGCTCAAGAATCCCAACGGCGAGTCTGCAGCACTGCACTGGAAGAAGGCCGCGGCGAACGTCAAGGTTCACGACATGCCGCCGGAGGATGCATCGAAAATTCCGTCCGAGGAGGAGCGGCACGAATTCATCGAGTCGGTCGGCAAGATCAAGTACCTGGCGCCTCGAGATCCCGGGCCTTTCGTCATTCGCCGACTCACCAAGCCGGAGTTCGCCAACACCCTGCACGACCTGTACGGAGTGGACAGGTCCATTGCCGACAGTCTTCCCGAGGAAGTAGTCGGTGAGGGCTTCCTTAACTCGATTTCCCCCCTACAGTACGAACTGTTCCTCGGCATCGCCAACCAGGTGCTCGGGCAGGTCATGGCGCCGGAAGGCCAAGTGCCTACTGCCGTCCAGGAGCGTCTCTTCGGGGAGCCGCCCACCAAAGGTTCCGATCTCCGCAAGGAGGCCCGCAGGGTTGCCCGTCCCCTAGCCCGAGATGCCTACCGGCGTCCACCCTCCGATGCGGAATTGGACGTCCTCGTCGACGTCTACGACCTCGCCCGGGACAATGAACTTAATCATTCCGCGGCCTTGGGCCTGATGCTCAAGGCCGTCCTCGTCTCCCCGCAGTTTCTCTTCATCACCCCAGCCGGGGAACCTGATTCGAAGGAGAAAATCGTCCTTTTGGATGACCACCAGTTGGCCTCCCGCCTGTCCTACCTCCTGTGGTCGGCCCCGCCTGACGCACAGCTGGCCGCCTTGGCCGACCAGGGCAAACTCCACAAACCCGATGTCCTCAAGACCCAAGTGAAGCGCCTGTTGAAAGACGCCCGGTCGCGTGCCTTGTTCGATGGGTTCGGGGCGCAATGGTTGCGCGTGAACGAGTTGGACGGGCAGGTGTTCGATCCGAAAACCTTTCCCCAAATGACGCCTGCCCTCCGCGCCGCGATGATGGAGGAAGCCCGCCTGTT
The DNA here is from genome assembly GCA_014382645.1 of Verrucomicrobiota bacterium. Taxonomy (GTDB): domain Bacteria; phylum Verrucomicrobiota; class Verrucomicrobiia; order Opitutales; family Seribacteraceae. Next base: position 4,196 of record JACNJI010000504.1, read on the forward strand.
CTTTGAAAGCATCGTGCGGGAGAACCAAATCGTGGCCCGGTTCGTGGACAGCGACTACACTTTCCTCAACGAACCGCTCGCCAAGGTATACGGGCTGGAGCAATCCGTCCGCGGCCCGAAGATGCGCCGGGTCAAGCTGGAGAACCCCAACCGGGGAGGCATCCTCGGCATGCCGGCCGTACTGGCGGCCACCTCCTTCCCCAATCGGACCAGCCCCGTGCGGCGCGGGGTCTGGGTGCTCGAGCAGCTCCTGGGCTATCGCGTGCCGCCGCCGCCTCCCGACATTCCTGAACTGGAGGAGCAAGATCACAAGGAGGTGGAAGGG
>JACNJI010000289.1 GCA_014382645.1 Verrucomicrobiota bacterium
CCAACTCGACCTTTGTCGGTAAGGGCGAAAGCTCCTCGCGCCCGCCATGCAGCTTTCGGTACGAGATACAGCATGGCATCGTCTTCGGGAGGAAGTTGCTTCGGAATCTCGGTAAAGTCCATGTCGCACCAGACGTCGCCATTGACTACGAGGAAGGGGGCTGCTCCCAAAAGAGGCAGGGCCTTGGCTAAGCCGCCTCCCGTTTCAAGTGGATCGGGCCCTTCGTCGGAATAGACGATTTTCATGCCCCATTCGGTGCCATCCCCCAAGGTGTCGGGGATTTTTGACCCTAGGTGCCCGAGGTTGATGACTGCTTCCGTAAAGCCCGCAGAGCTCAACTTTTCCAGATGGTGGACAATCATCGGCTTGCCCCCAATCTCGACAAGCGGCTTGGGTGTGTGATCTGTCAGTGGTCGTAGGCGTTTGCCGTAACCTGCGGCGAGAATCATTACTTTCATGGATCAGAATTAGGCAAGGAGTTTAGCTTGTTCGACGATTGAGCGGAGAGGCTCCAGTTCCGGCCAACGAGAAAGCACAGTCTTCGCATAGCGCAAAACTCTGGGCACGTCGGCGAGGTAACTGCCCTTGCCGTCTCGCAACTTTAGGCGGTGAAAGATGCCGATGCACTTGAGGTGTCGTTGCAGGCCCGTGAAGTCGAACCAACGTAGGAAAGCTTCATCGCTCAGCTCGTCCGGCAATACGCCGGACTCAACGAGTCCCGACTTGTGGGCCAGAGCCTTGGAGGTGATCCAATCCTCGGCGTTGTCGACGTAACAGTCGCGGAGCAGTGACACCGGATCATAGGTAATCGGCCCGTGAAGAGCACCTTGGAAATCGATGACTCCGGGGTTCCCGTCCGGCAATACGAGCAGGTTGCGACAATGAAAATCGCGGTGAACGAAAACACGTGGTTGCTCGAGGAACGTATCGACTAGGAGGGTCGTGACTTTGCCGTACTTCTCTTGTGGGCAGTCGGGCAAGCACCATTCACGAAAAATTTCCAGTTCCATGCGAACCCAGTCCTCATCGTAATCCTTCAAGGCTTTGGCTTCTTCCCTAAGTCCAGTCTGGATTTTTAGGATTTCACCCAGAGCCAGCTCGTATAGGCTGTCTCGACCGTCACCTTCGATGGCTTCCTGATAATGGAGGTCGCCGAAATCGGAAAGGACTAGAAATCCATTATCCAGATCTTGGGCGAGAATTTCGGGTGCGCGAACTCCTGCTTGAAGAAGTACCTCTGCAATTTTTACGAAGGGTTCGCACGGTTCCTTGTCGGGCGGGGCATCCATGACGACATAGGAGCGCCCCTTGAGCGTCCACCGGAAGTAACGACGAAAACTGGCGTCAGCCGAGGCAATCGCCAATTCGCCACCGGCAAAATCAGGTATGCTTTCTAGCCAAGCTAGAACCTCGTCACGTCTGGAATCCACCACAACTGCCATAAGCAAACCCTTGGTTTCCGTGAACGTGGAGCATGAGCGATGGCGCGTTAGCGACATTGCTCACTGCGATTGGTTATGGCTTGAGGGTTGAGTATGTAAAATCATGTAAGCCATCTCTAAGTGATTCCGAAAAATAGCATATTCTTTCGTAATAGGGTAGTTCGAAATACCCTTGTTTAAAATACTCAAAATCTTTCGATGCGTAAGTCTGGTTCAAGAGTGCAATCTCAGCTTTTGTCTCTTCCGTGATCTCCACCAAGTCTTGGATTCCCTCAGCTTCGCATTGAGATATCGCTTCAACCAAATTGTGACCAATTTTTCTTAATTCTTTCAGGTTTTTTCCTTTTGCTCGTAGGTAAGATTTCAATAAGAGCTCGATCGAGTGCGATACCAAATAATAAGCAGTCGTTGGGGCATGATGATCTAAGAGATGATCCGGCTTCCTTGGATCTTTTATTTTCTCTCCTGCATCGAGGAAGTCTCGCCCATATCTCCATAGGCCAAATGGTTTTACTCTTTCTTCCATAACGTCGAGGTAGATCACGGCGATAGCCGTTGATCTCACCGCCTTGTTCGATTCTTTATTTTTTAATTAGCGCAACAATCGAAACGCATAACGCCAAAACTGACAAACTAATCGTAATCCATGAACGTATCTCCTGCCATTTATTCTTTCTTCTCTCTATTTCGTATTTTCCAACGAAAACATCGAGACACTCCGAACGCTTACCTGCAATCCACTCAAGCAGAAATCCGTCGCTCATACTTTGAACTTCACGAAGCGACTTCTCGCCCTCTGACTGTTGATGATTTGGATTCATTGTTATCTCGTGTTAGTAGGTTACAGTCTGTATGGGGAGGACCAATCGATGATCTTTCGGAAATCGGCTTATTAATTGCGGTTGAAATGCCTAGATTGATACTTGCTATAAAAAATTCCTTATCGAACAAGGGCGTTCGTCAACGAAGAACGCCAAAAAGTAAGGTTTTAGGCCTCGATATTCGCCCAAACGTGAACATGGGGCTTGCCCCTGAAATACCATACCATCTTGGGGCCTTCGACTTGCCATACGTCCCAGACGCCATCATCGCCGATATCCTCCTTCTTGTAGTAGGAGAGGTGGAGCTTGTTGAGGTCGTTGGCCTCGATGAGCTTCATGGCCTCGTCAGCGTCTTTCTTGCGGAAGGGTGCGAGGAGGTCTCCAAGTACCTTGCCCAAGAGCCCCTTCTGGTCTGCGGAAAGCTCGGAGGCCGGCAACCCCTCCAATCCTTCGGTAGAACCCTTGGTCTGGATTGTCTTGTTGCCGCGTTCCCCACGGCTGCGTTTATCGAGAAGGGCGACCTTGCGTTGCTTGCCGTCGAGGGCTTGGTAGAGCTCGTTGGCCCGCTTAGCCTGGAACCAGTAGGCGTTGCCGGGATGATCGGCAGCTTCGTTAAATCCTTTGGCTGAGTGACCGTAGAAGATCGGGCCTCCGAAGGCGGCGCCTTCCACGGAGTCGCCGTCGCAGCGCCGGGTGCAGTGGCGACCAGTGTAGACGAACTCGAACTTGCCCGAACCCGGCTTCCCGAAAAGGGCTATGGAACCTTTGCCGAAGCCACCGTCATGCTCCACTTGGTCATAAACCTTATCTGCGTAGTGGGGGCTGTGAAGCTTGAGGAAGATTTCCCGAACCATGGCCTGCTGATCCTTGGTGAACTGGCTGACGCGGGTCTTGTTGATGTGCCAATTGTTGTCCACCTTGGAGCGGAGTTCGTGATCAAAGGGAAGGCAGATGGCCTCGCGTTGCTCATCGGTCAGGCTTTTGTGGAGGGTGGCGACGAGGGTTTCGGACTGTGGTCCCTTTAATACATCTGTCTTCGCGAAGGCAGTCTTGGAATCAAGCAGGAGAGAGCCTGTAGAGGCGAGGGCGGCGGCACCCACAAATTTGCGACGGGAGAGGGAGAAAGTTTTTTTGTCTATCATGATGGTGGCGGATTTGGCGTTTAGGTTTTCAGTTCAGGCAAGAATATCATGTACTACTTTGGCTCCTTCAACGCCAGTAAGGCGTTGATCGAGACCGAGGTAGCGATAAGTGAAGCGTTCGTGATCGATGCCAAGGCAATGCAGCACGGTGGCGTTGAGGTCGTTTACGTGAACCGGGTTTTCCAGAATGTTGTATGCAAAGTCGTCGGTTTTGCCGTATTCGAGCCCTGCCTTGATGCCGCCACCTGCCATCCACATGCTGAATGCCCGTCCGTGGTGATCTCGCCCGTGGTTGTCCTTGGTAAGTTTCCCTTGTGAATAAATCGTGCGGCCGAATTCGCCTCCGCAAACAACTAGGGTGTCTTCCAATAGACCGCGTTGCTTGAGGTCGAGTACTAATGCGGCGGCAGGTTGGTCTATATCCTCGCACTGTTGGCGAATCTTGGAGGGGAGGGCCCCGTGTTGGTCCCAACCCCGATGGAACAACTGGACGTAGGGAACGCCACGTTCGGCTAGGCGACGAGCTACTATGCAATTGTGGGCGAAACTTCCTTTTTTGCGGGCATCCTTGCCATAAAGATCAAGCACATGGGCGGGTTCGTCCTTCATATCCACGAGTTCGGGTACGCTGGATTGCATGCGAAATGCCATCTCATACTGCGCTATGCGGGCGTCGATCTCCGGATCGCCGGTTTCCTGCTTCTTGGCTTGGTTGATCTTGGCGATGCCGTCTAGCATCGAGCGGCGTACGTCGCGAGTGACGCCGGGAGGGTTCGACAGGTAGAGGACAGGATCGCCCGCGCTGCGAAACTTAACGCCTTGGTGTTTGGACGGAAGGAAACCACTGCCCCATAAGCGGTCGTAAAGGGCTTGGGATTGACCGCGTCCCTTGGAAATCATTACGACGTAACCCGGCAAATTATGATTCGGGCTGCCCATACCCCAACTGAGCCATGCCCCAAGAGAGGGTTTTCCGGGTTGTTGGACGCCGGTATTGATGGCGGTGTTGGGGGGATTTGCTCTTATGGCCTCGGGGCCGGCGGAGTTGTCGGGAGTCATCTTCCCTTTCACTCCTTCCGTTGTCGCGACGAGTTCGCCGGAACACCGCCCC
>JACNJI010000221.1 GCA_014382645.1 Verrucomicrobiota bacterium
TTGGCTCCCGTGACCGCCGGGATGCGGCGGATATTCTTGCCGCCGGGGCCGATGAGGGCACCGATTTTCTCGGGATCTATCTGCATGACCTCGATTTGCGGGGCATACTCGCGCAATTCTTTTCGGTGGCTGGGTTGCGAGGCTTCCATTACGTCTAGAATTTCGTGCCGCGCCTTGGTCACCTGGATTACGGCTTCCTTCGCGATGGAGAAGGGCAGACCGTGAATCTTGAGGTCCAACTGGAAGCCGGTTACACCCTTGCGGGTACCGCATACCTTGAAGTCCATGTCGCCGAAATGGTCTTCAGCCCCGATGATGTCGGTGAGGATGACGTACTTGGAGATGTTTCCGTCATCATCGCTTTTGGAAACGAGTCCTGTGGATATTCCCGCGACGTGTTCCGTTATTGGCACGCCCGCATCCATCAAGGCGAGAGAGCCTCCGCATACGCTGGCCATGGAGGTCGAGCCGTTGGAAGACATCACTTCCGAAACCAATCGGATGGCATAGGGGAATTCATCCTCTAGCGGCAACACCGGCAGCACGGAGCGTTCGGCGAGAGCGCCATGACCTATCTCACGACGGCTGGTAAAGCCGTAGCGGCCTGCTTCACCGACTGAAAACGGAGGGAAGTTGTAGTGCAGGAGGAACGATTTGGAGGCGGCTCCGCCCGTCAAGCCGTCTAAGTCCTGAACATCTCGGCTAGTGCCGAGCGTGGTGAGGACCAGAGCCTGCGTTTCGCCACGGGTGAACAGGGCCGAGCCGTGTACACGCGGCACAACGCCCGTTTCACAGGTCACTTTACGAAGGTCGCCGGGGGCCCGACCGTCGGCTCGCTTGCCGCGTTCCAGAATGTTGTCGCGATAGACCTCTTCCTGAATGGTTTCGAAGGCCATACTCACATGGTTCTTGTCGTAGTCGTCGCCGAGGCGTTCCTCGCAAGCTGCGCGGGCTTCATCTTTGATTCCGCTAACCGCTACTTCGCGTTCCTGTTTCGAGTCGGCGAAAATCGCTTCCTGCATACGGTCCCCCGTAATTTCCCTGCAGATGTCGAGCACGGCATCGGGAGCAACGATGAGTTCGAACTCTTTCTTTTTCTTTCCGCATAGCGCGGCTAGTTCGCGTTGAGCGGCGATTATTTCCTGAATGGCGTCATGGGCGTATTCCAAGGCCTCGACAAAGCGATCTTCGGCCATCTGGTCGGCGGATCCCTCGATCATCATCATTTCTTTTTCGTTGCCGACGTAGACCAAATCCAAAGTCGAGTCGAACATTTGCTCGTTGGTCGGGTTGACCACGAACTCTCCGTCCACTTCTCCGAGGCGTATGCAGCCTACGGGACCGTTCCAGGGAATGTCGGAAATCATAAGGGCGGCGGAAGCGCCGTTCACCATCAGGATGTCGGCTTCGTTTATCTGGTCCGTGGAAAGCAGAAATCCGATTACCTGTACTTCATTCAGGAATCCCTTAGGGAAAAGTGGTCGCAGGGGACGGTCGCATAGACGTGAGGTCAAAATCTCTTTTTCGCTTGGGCGACCTTCGCGCTTGAAGTAACCACCTGGGAATCGTCCCGCGGAAGTGAATTTTTCCCGATAGTCGACCGTGAGTGGAAACCAACTTTGGTCGGGGCGTAAGGTTGAGGCGGCCGTGGCCGATACGAAAAGAACGGTTTCACCGAGACTTATGGTCACGGCTCCTCCAGCTAGACCGGCCAATGTGCCGGAGGATAGGGTGATGCCGAGTTTTTCGGCGGTGACGTTATGCTTTTGATTCATCTTCTTTTTACTTCTTCTTTGTTAGGTTTTATCTATTGCGTCTGTCGAACTTCTGTCTGTCGTCTGAAAATATTCGTACGCCTTCGCGAATGGCTTTGGTCAATGCCTGCACCGGGTTGGCGTGGATTCGTCTCGTGCATGACCAACCAGTGCTGCCTTGCGGCGATGGTTGGCGAAAGGGGGGCGTCGAGCGCTTACCTTTAGCGGCGAAGGCTCAACTTTTGAACGATGGCTAGGTATTGGTCGAGGTTTTTGCGCTTTAGGTAATCGAGCAGCTTTCTTCTCCTCGCCGCCATCATGAGTAAGCCCCGTCTGGAATGGAAATCCTTTCGGTGGGCCTTTAGGTGCTCAGTCAGGTGGGCGATGCGTTTGGAAAGCAAGGCGATTTGCACTTCGCTTGAGCCCGTGTCCTTTTCATGGACTCGGTTTTCCTCTATTATGTTTTTTTTGTCGACGTATTTGGACATGATTTATTTTCTCTGATTTCTCGGTACTTGGGTTTTGCCCTTGCAAAACCGCACCTTAGCCGAAGCCAGGGGCGCCGTTGCGTCTCGTTCCTGCCTGTTTCGGGTTGGTTCGAGGATCACCGAGGAGACATCCTGAAATCGGGGGTCTCTAACGCTAGTCGATGAATCATGGCGATTTTCGGTTTCAGTTCAAGCGGAAACGGTTCCAGTTTCTTTTCCCGTTGCCAAGCTTGCTTCCTCACTCACCATTGAGAGCTCATGGACTTACCCTATTTCGCCTATGGTTCCAACATGAACCTCGAGCAAATGGCCTTGCGTTGCCCCGGCGCCAGCATGGTCGGCCTCGTCCGAATAACCGGTTGGCGTTACCTCATCAACCAACGGGGTTACGTCACCGCCCTCGACGATCCCGATGCCGAGACCCTCGGTTGCCTCTGGGAACTATCCGAAGAGCACTGGGGGGCTCTCGATCGCTACGAGGGAGTCGCCGGAGGCTTTTACCGACGCGTGGATTGCGAAGTTATCCATCTCGACTCCGAAGAAGCTGTTCAGTCCATCGCCTACCGTGCCGCCAACGAGATCCCCGGCACCCCTTCGGCAACCTATGCAAACATAGTAATCGAAGGTGCACGCCAAATCGGCCTGCCTGAGGACTACCTCGACTTCCTCGAGTCCTGGCGTCACGGCCCGCCGGCGACTTGAAAATAATTCCATGACTGATTCATCCGATGGGGCGTGGCGTATCCACATCGACACGGGGGGGACGTTTACGGATTGTATTGCAGAATCACCAGATGGTCGCACGGTTCGACACAAAACGCTTTCCCGCGGAAGCCTGCCTGCCTCCGTGGCTCAAGTTTGCACACGGGATGTTCTCCTCCTCGATGCTCCTTGGGACTCTCCGAATGATTTTCCCGTTGGTTTTACCGTCCATTTCCCAAGTCATCCCGAAAACCTCGTGGAGGTTGCCGCTTACGAAGCGAATGCCCGTAGGTTAACCTTGACCGAGCCGCTGCCTTTCGTTCCCGAAGTCGGCGAACCGCTGGAACTGGACTCTGGTATGGAGGCTCCCGTCCTGGCAATCAATATGGTTTTGGCCAACGAGGGTGTCGATGTTTCGTCCGTCACCCTCTCCTTGCGTCTCGCCACTACTCGCTGCACCAATGCCCTGCTCGAGGGTAAGGGAGTTTCCCCCGTATTTTTTGTTACTCGCGGCTTTCGCGACCTACTCCGAATCGGAGACCAGAGACGTCTTGGGCTATTCGACCTTTGCCCTCGGCAGCGTGAACCGTTGCACGGCGAAGTGATAGAGGTGTCCGAGCGTCTGGATCGAAACGGGGAGGTGATCGAGCCGATTGACCTCGACGACGTGCTAAAACAGCTACGAAATCTGCCCGTCGATACTAGTAAGGTAGCTGCGGTATCCTTGTTTCATTCCTATGCCAATCCTTCGCATGAGGAGATGCTGGGCGAGTTGTTGCGCTCCGAAGGTTTTTCGATCGTTATCGAGTCATCGGTCCTTCGCCCTTTTGCGAAATGGCTCCCTAGGGCGGAGTCGGCAGTGGTCGAGGCCTATCTCACGCCCGTTCTTCGGCAGTATCTCGATAACGTATCCGCTTGTATCGATCGTGGAGCCTTACGAGTTATGACGAGTGCGGGCGGGCTGGTCGGTAAGAATGACTACCGGTCCGTCGATAGCCTGTTGAGCGGACCCGCGGGCGGGGTAGTTGGGGCCGCGACGGTGGCCGAACGCGCGGGGCTCTCAAAAATCATTGCCCTCGATATGGGGGGCACCTCCGCCGACGTGTCCCGCTTTGATGGGGATTTCGATTACCGCGATCGTCACGAGGTCGGCTCGGCATCTATCTCCGCTGCCGCCCTGAAAATCGAGACGGTGGCTGCGGGAGGCGGTTCCATTTGTCGTGTGGAAGGAGATTTGCTTTGCGTCGGTCCCGAGAGCGCGGGAGCTCGTCCGGGGCCTGCCTGCTATGGTTTCGGCGGCCCTCTCTGCCTTACGGACGTAAACTTGTTGCTGGGACGTTTGTCGACCGAGCATTTTGCCAGTCCTGTTTTTTCCAAGGATGCCGAGCTTCGCCTAGAGGAAATCCTCCAAGGGGCTTCTCGTTCTCGTGAGTAAACGCTCAGTGGTGTTCTAGAAGTGGCGAACGATGCCATGGCGGGCGCCCTTGGCCAGCGCTCGGTCCCCGAAGGAGACGATCCCACGGTCTACGCCCGCTCAGCCTTTTGGTGGCCTGGCTGCCAACATGCCGTCC
>JACNJI010000224.1 GCA_014382645.1 Verrucomicrobiota bacterium
CCGTCAGAAGGCGCCAGGCTTGTTCGCCGGTTGCGGCGTCCTAGGCGGTGACCGCATCCGTCCCAGACGACCCGATGATCAATTTCCCGTTGGTCCCGATAGGTTCGTATCCTTTGTCGAACTGAAGACGCGAATCCTTGTAGGCGGGCACTAGCGGAGGAAGTTTCAAGGTCCATTGCAGATGCAGGCTGACCGGCAGAGCCTCTAAAGTGGCTCCGGTTCTGCCTGCGTCATGTCGCCATGTCGGCCAATCCTCAGCCTGAACGCCAATGAAAGCGAATAGAAGAAAGGTGAGGGTCTGTATCAAACGGACTTTCATATTCAATTCAGACACCCAAAACCTCTAGAGGAATGGATACAAGAAGGAAACGCTTCTGCCGTTAACAACTACGGACAGGACACTAGGCCTTGTCGGGAAACTGGTTCAGCGAGGGTGTTGTTTCAGCAAGTCAATCGGGTGGTAGAAACCGATGTGACCCTTCACTGCCTCACGGACTCGAGCCACTTGACCGGACTGAATCGGGGAGGCGTTGTTACCGAATGAATTGCGAACATAGGTGAGCACGGCGGCAAGCTCATCGTCTTTCAGTAGGAATTCAAAAGGCGTCATGGGTACTTGCCCGGGATAGGTTTTACCTTTGACCTCAATCGGCCCCATCAAGCCTTTGAGTGTCAGTTTGATCAAGAGATCGGGATCTCCCGCTGACCAGCGTGTACCGGCTAATGGAGGAAAGCCGGAATCGGGCAAACCTTTGCCATTTGCCTGATGGCAGGTTACGCAATGGCCCTCGCGGTTGTAGACCTCCGCTCCCTTAACGAATAGTCCGGCATCCTTTTTTGAGAGGTGCTTGGGAGGAGAAACCTTATAATCATCAGCTCCAGGCAGAACGGGAGCATTTTCGAGGACACCCTTGGCAAAATCGAGAGTTTGTTTATAACCCTTGTCGATGCCTTTGGCTTCGGCTGCCACAAGTATTTCCATGCCGGCTTTTTTATTAAGGAAAGATGCCGCCACGATGGCCTCCATACGGACACGTCCATGCGAATCGTTGGCTGCCTCAAGGAGCAATGCTTTGCGATTGGCCACTTTGTTCAAGTTGAAGCGCAACACTCGTGCAGCGGCGGAGCGTATGCGATGATCTTTCGACTTGAGCAGTTGCTTGAGCAAAACGAAGTCGGTTTGATTAGCTCCCCAAGTAACCCATAAGGCTTCGAGTTTGAGACGTTCGTCCGCATCATCGGGGAGATTTTCGACCCATGAATGAGTGGCCTTGACCACTTCGGTTGCGTTTCGCCCACGTAATTCGCGTCGCGTGCGATAGCGAGAACGATACTCATGCAACTTGAGATTTTCGAGGAGTGCGGGGACGGTGGCTCCCGCTATATTGGCGGGTTTAACCAAGGGGCGGGAGGGGTAGGACACGCGATAGATACGGCCATGTTGGTGGTCGCGATTGGGATCGCGGGCATTATGTTGCATATGCCCGATCAAGGCATTTTGCCAATCCACCACATAGAGGGAACCGTCCGGGGCGAACTCAAGGTCGGTGGGTCGAAAGTTGAAGTCTTGGGACACAAGGAGGTCATGTCGATACTCGGTTGTGAAACCGGGATCTTTATCGATTATCTTGTGCTGCTTGGTACCGAGGAAGCCAATGTTATTGTTGATCAATACATCTCCTTGGACCTCGTCAGGAAAATGGCGACTCGACACGAACTCGACACCGGAAGTCGGCCGAACATTATTCGAGGTAAGCAGGTTGGGAGCCTTGAGGTTAGCCCCATAGCGAGCTTTTACGCTACCCGGCAGCATCCACGACAAACTGGTGCCCGAGGTGTGCAGGAAAACATCCTGACCATAATCGTCGAACGCCACGCCCCATGGGTTCGGTATGTTGAACTGGGAGTAGCGAATGACAGTCCTGCGTTGCGGGCTGTAGCGAAAAAATCCACCGTTCGATCCTCGTTGAGGACCAAACACGGACTCCACGTTGCTGTGGAGGAAGACGCCCTCGCACATGATGAATGCTCCCGACGGGTCGGCGCAAAAAGCTGAAATGGCGTGGTGTGTGTCGTGGTCGTCGAATCCGGAGAGCATGACTTCTCGTTCGTCGTAGCGGTCGTCTCCGTCCGTGTCTCGCAGTCTGATCAGACTGCCGCTTTGTGAGACGTAGACACCATCGTGTGAAATCTCGAAACCGATTGGGATGTGGAGGTCGTCCGCGAAATTGATTTGCTTATCGGCCTTGCCGTCGTTGTCGGTGTCCTCGAAAATTATCAGCTTGTCGCGAGGTCGAGCCTCGCCGATTCGGTAATGAGGATAACTGGCCATCGTGGAGACCCAGAGGCGTCCTTTGTTGTCGAAGGCCATTTGCACCGGATTGGCCAAGTCGGGAAAGCGTGATTCATCGGCGAACAATTCGATCTTGTAGCCTTTCGCGACCTCGATCTTCTTCTGTGCGATCTTGCCGGGCGTATAATCCAAGGGGCCGTTCTTACTGTTCTTGTTTTTCGGCAAATAATTAGTCTCGACCAGAGGCAGTTTGGAGGTCTTGGCATCCTCCTCGGCCAAGTCCAATTTCTCCCCGTTCGAGATCGCCCATATTGCGCGGTCTCGGATTTCAGTATACTCTCGGGTTTTCTTTAGTTCGAAAGGGTAATTCTTCGGACCAAACGGGTTGTATCGGCGACCGTAGACGTGCACACCATTGGGGACCTTATAGTCGTTCAGCCAGTAGTAATTCTTGTCCATGACGGCCTTGTGGACCGCAGGGCGCAACTCCGACAAAGGATTCTCCGCCTGAAAAAGGGAATCGGCTAGAAGCTGAGCTAGCTTACGGTATCCCGAGTCGTTCAGCAAGGCGCCGTCCACGGTGTGGGCTTGTCCATCGGCATACCACTGGGCGGATGGACTGAATGCGTCGACGAACAGGATGCCGTTCCTCTTGGCCACCTCGCGCATACCCTCGACGTACAAGATGAGATTGGCGTTTTGCACGGCGCCGTTGGTGATGCCCTTCATGGGTTGAATCGCCGTGGGGGAGATTAGGGCCAAACCGGGAGCTCCCTTTCCATTGTATTTCTGGGCCAAGGTATGCTTGATGAACGCATCGAGCTCCTTCTTGAATCGACCCAGTTCCTTTTGGCCGTCGAAGGAAGAATTGAACCCGAAGAAGGCGAGTACCATATCGGTCTTCAATCGGGTGAGCCACTGGTCTGGAGTTTCAAAATGACCTCTTGGGCCCGTGGTTGCCTGATGTTTCGGGCTGATCAATTCCTTGGCATTAGGGAAAGCGTATTGGCCATGTTGTTCGCGTCCGGGATGCGGGCGAAAACCCGGGGTATTCCCTTCGTCGCACAAGTTCCGCACGGTCAATTCCTTCAAAGGGAAGCGAAGGTGCAGTTCGGTCTCAAAATGGCCGTAATGGATCATTCTCGACCCCATGCCCGCACCGACGAGCGAAATCCGATCGCCTTTCTCCAAGGGCAAGTCTGCGGCGGCATTCAGCAGGTGGCCAAATAAACCGAAAACCAAGAGCAAGGCGTGGCAGGTTGGGCGATAGGCGAAGGCAAAGTGTCTGTTGATCATATCTAAGATGGAAAGGAGAAAGGAAGGAAGCAACATAAGGATTTGCGGAGAGCGAATCAATCCGTAAGCGGAAAGAAGGTTTTCAGGCAAGAACGGCTTTCACGACGTGGTCACGCACGTCGGCAAGCCGAAAGTGTCGTCCCTGGTGCTTGACTTCGCCGAGGCTTGCCACGAGAAGCTCGCCCTTCGACACCGGCATCTCATGAATTGCATCGGAAACGCTCTCGATTCGATCGGTAAATGGAAGAACCCGATCGCCAACTTGAATTGTAGTGCAGATTCCAGATCGTCCACTTACGCGTTTCTTCTCCTCGTGGCACCCCTTGTTGATATCACTGTCAAACGGAAGGCGAAGATCCTTGTAGGCAGGAACAGGCGAAGGCAGCTTAAGAGGTCCATTAAAGAAAGAGCCCTGCAGGAAGTTGCTCATCTGTCGCGGCAGTCCTGTGTCAATCATAACGGCACATTGGCCAATCAGTCGAGGCATAGCCAGAAGTTAAAAGTAAAATCCCAATTACGCGAAGCAAGTGTCACAAATTTATTATCTCTATTGGAGAAGAAGAATGGTTGTGAACCGACCAATGTTTATGGTCATATGGAAATCTACAATGATTTCACGAATATTGAATAGACCTAACTATTTCGCCTAATTCTCAGTAGGTTTCTCCGATTCATAACCTGGTAAGGCAACAAAGGAATGAATGGCTTTGGCGTCAGGCTGATTCCAGACATGAATTCTTCCATTAAAAGAGGAGGAAGCCACAAGTTTTTTCAACGAATCAAAGGCAATCGACAAGATCCAATCGTCATGTCCTGTAAATTGGTGCTTTTGACTACCATCCTTAAGGGAGTATTCGTAGGCAATTCTGTCATTGGAGGTAATGAAAAGTGATTCTCCCTGAGAGATGATCTTGTGTGCTCCCGCACCAAAACGATGGATATCCCTGCTTTTCTTTCCGTCCTCAATCTTCCAAAGTGCAAGAAGCTTGTCCTCACTTGTGGAGTAGACTTGGTTTCCATCCGGGTGAAAAGCAACTCCGTTTACCGACCCGGAATGTCCGGAGAAAGTGACGATTCTCTTGCCGCTCTCGAGATCAAAGACTTTTGCTGTCTTGTCGCGACTACCAGAGGCAAGCCTCTTGCCGTCCGAACTCCATGCCACAGCATTAACCCAGTCCGAATGGTTTGCGAACGTTTTAAGGATTTCCCATTCCTGATTATGCTTTTCAAAGACACGAACCCGGCCATCAGTCGATGCCGTGGCCAACCTGAGGCCATCGGGTGCGAAGCGGGCATCCAGGGCAACGTCAGGAGTGCGCGCAAGTACGTCTACTAGTGCGCCAGTGGCTGCATCAAGAATCCGAACCTCTCCATAAAGCCCTGGTGCACCACAGGCAACGGCCAACAAACGACCATCGGGAGACAAATCAATCGCATATGCACGCTGTCCGATATTGCCAATGCGGCGAAGTAGTTTCCCATCCTCCGGGTTCCAGACGGTGATCTCGTGGTAACCTCCCGCAAAAAGCTCACCCCCGTCAGAACTAAATGCCAAAGCCTGTATGGAGATTCTTGAGGAATATTTCACAGGCGATTTCGGGTGAACGGGGGGAGGGATTATCGAGGCAAGAGAAGCATCTGGTTCACCATCGAATGTTGAACCTTCCTCAATCCAACGCTTGAACAAGGCAATTTGCTCCCCGGAAAGCGGATCTCCCTTCGATGGCATTCGCTCGTCTTTGTCATCCGTGGTCAACCGGTAATACACCTCGCTTTCATCAAGGTTCCCGGGAGTGAATCCGGGATGGTCACCCGACCCCTTTGAGATGGTCCGGGCAAATGTGTCTACTCGGTATTTCCCCTTGGCCTTCTTGGGTCCATGGCAGGACTGGCACTTGGTGAGTAATATCGGTGCCAAGTCTTTGCTGAAACTTACTGGTGCAGCATCAACTTGAACGCCAAGCATGCAGGTTAAAAGAATAGTGAGATATCCAGTCACTAATGATCAATGATTGAAGAGAAACTCATTGCGATTGAGAATAGCCCAGCAAAGGTCCTCCAATGCCTTGCCCTTGTCCGTTGCTTTCTCCAGATATGCAAGGGCAATGGCCTTCTCCTTTTCATTCGGGAAGCGGGAAAGTGCAGACAGATGGAGATGTTCCACAATTTCAGGAAGAGGTTTCTTGGCTAAAAGAGACTTTCGAAAAAGTGAGTCACCAGCCGTCAGCATACCGTGAAAAAGTTTACCGTTAAAGAGTTGTAACGCCTGGCCAAGCCCGGCATCACCTGCCCGTTCACAAGAGCAGACAGTTTGCCGTTCAGGTTGACCAAAAACCTTCAAGAACTCAGTATCACCGATCATGGAACGATTTCTTTGGGCAAGATCAGGTGCCGGCAGGTGTACCGCCTTGACCGTAACGGGAACCCCATAAAAGTTCATTGGCTTGCCAGTGACTTGCCCCAAAGCATCCACAAGCTGCTCCGCCTCAAGGCGTCGGGGTTCGCGAAAGGAGAAAAAGCGGGTATCATCACGGTTAAACTCATTGGACTCCCCGGAAGTCTGGTATACATTGCTGCTGACGATGGTTCTTATAAGATGGCGACGATCAAAACCGCTTCTGATGAAATCCCGCGAAAGTTCCTCCAATAAAGGCTCGTTGGAGGGAGGGTTAGTATCACGGAAATCATCAACGGGTTCAACGATTCCAATACCCATTAGAGCTGCCCAGATACGATTAACCTCCACCCTGGCAAAAAACGGGTTACTTGGCTTGGTCAACCATTCGGCGAAAACCTGACGGCGGTCCTTATCGGGAGGCAGAACAAAGGCACCCGTATCAGGCACCCAAGGCGCCACGTGCCTGCCGGCGACAGGATGGCGAACCTCACCTTTCTTGGCATCCCAAATAAACGTTTCTCCACCATTCCCTAGTTTCTTGGTTTTAATGCGCGCAAAAAAAGCGGTGAGTCCGTAGTAGTTGTCCTGCGTCCATCGCTCGAAGGGATGATTATGGCATTTTGCACACTGGATTCGGGAGCCTAGAAAAAGTTGCGCTGTCGACTCCATGGCATCCTCAGCATTAATTGTCGTTCGGATAAAATTAGCCTCAGGATTCAGCAAAGAACTGCCTTTAGCGGTAAGTAAATCCCGAGCAAAATCGTCGTACGGCTGATTGGCAGAAATGGATCGTTCCAGCCAATCGGCGAATTTATATACAGCACTCTCCCCAACCTGTTTCCTTGAAAGACGAAGAAGGTCCCCCCATTTGCGTGCCCAATACTTGGCATAGTCAGGAGAATCCAATAAACTCTCAATCAGTTGAGATCGCTTGGCCGGAGTTTCATCTGAGAGAAAGGTCCGAGCCACTTCCGCTTGCGGAAGCAACCCTGTAAGGTCGAGGTGAATTCGGCGAAGAAAAGCGGCATCGGCAATCAAGGGGGAAGGAGGGTAATGCAGCAGACGAAGCTTGGCGTAGACCTTGTCGTCGATGTAGTTGACAGCAGGAGGTGCCTTCCAAGTAAAGCCCTCTGGTTTTCGGGAAAAGGTGATACGAATACTTTGTACTTGCTCCAGATATCGCACAAGGATGGCAACCTGCCCACGGCTGTTTCCGGTCACCTTTCCCGAGCCATCCACCACCGCAATGTTTTCATCTGAAGTTGTGAAAACAGCAAGGCGAGTCACATCCCGGGAAGAACCATCGGAAAAAGTGGCCCGGGCGCCAAGTTGAAGAGAAAATTCAGGCCACTTTAAAAGCTTTGATTCACCTGGGGTGATCTCGAGCTCAACACATTGGTTGTCCTCCACAGGTGTCGGACAACCTTCGCGAATCCATTCACGAATAAGGTTGTAGGCATAACCATCAGGTTTCAGACGTTCACCCCCCTCATGAGCAATGGCCATTGTGGGCTTCAACAGGAGAAGGCTTTTGCTGGGTTCAATAAGATTGATTCTCCGCCCCAATTCCTCTCGAAAGATCGTATGGGAATCAAGGGAAGGATCGAAAGCCCGAAGAGAAAGCCTAAAGTGGCCCTTGCCATGTGGTGAACCATGGCAACTCCCCTGACTGCACCCTTGTTTCGATAGAATGGGGAGTACCTCGTGGTTAAAGGAAACATGTGACTTTCCATCACAAATCATATGCCCAAAAACAACTAGGGACAGGACTGGGCACCTGATTTTCATGTAAATCTGTCCTACCATTTTTTAGTACCCTTCATAATATATTATTTACCTGCCAGTTCAATTGTAACCTTATTGGAAAAAACACGCATATAACGAGCATTCTCAAGTTCCCCAAGGACAGAGGCTGAAACCACAATTTCACCACCCGGAATTGCGTTCTTTGGGATATTTAATTTCAGGATAGAAAAACCTTTTTCTTCATCGAGATCCTGAGCTTTGACTGGAACCTTCCATTCTTGGGGAAACCCATGCCAAGAAGTTTTCGGCTTTAGGAAACGGAAAGATTTGTCCTTCTTTTTCAAGAAAACCTTAATCTCTACTACATCCCCGGGTTTTCCGCTTATTGGATCTAGAAACACCTCAATCTTCCTTGGCATAACAAACAAAGGGATTCGATTAATCAATTCTACGGGAGGAAATAAAATATTTGGCAGAACGTTCTGGAAGGCTGACGTAAAGTCGAGAACGTCGGTCCACTCCTGTGGAGTATCGCCCTCTTTGGAGTAAGAAGCGCGCAGACGCAGTAAATCCCATTCGCCAGGTTTCATGGCTTCGGGCACATGAATTTCAAAGTCAAAATTGCCCTTTTCCTTGCCAATGTCGGAAGAACCGAAAACCTCGTAATCCCCACGGTCACCAAATGGAGTTAAGCCAATGGTTTCATTGAAACTTTTACGCAGGGTCTTGAGTTTCAGTGTGACGGTCGAACCAGGTTGGCCGGAGACAGTCAAGTGAGGAGCTTTTCCTGCATCCCAATGAAAACTAAGCGGTGTAGCCTGAATATGGGCGGAAATGGAATAGTAATAAGCCGGAGTCCCACGACCAGCCAATTCACTGACACGAAGAAAGACACGCCCATCTGCAGGCGCTACATGGCGAAGAGGTTCCTCGACTGAGTTACCCTCCCCTGCGGAAGCCAGAATCCGGCCTTTTTCATCCTGCAGAGAAAGCAAAAGAAAAGAAGGTGATCCCAGGCTGCGGCAGAAAGGACGGAAATGCAGATACTGCCCCTTCTTTAAGTCGAAAGCGTAGATATCGACGTCATCCGGCATTTGCAAACGCCCATTGAGGGTTACGGAGGATTCAATCAAATGGGCTTCAGAAAATTGATTATTTGGTTCCTTCTCGATAAATTGAGGCTCTTCCACCAGTCGCAGTGGAACAAAGCCGGATGCATTATGTTCACTACCCCTAAAACCAAGACTGTGCCGGGATGGTGTGCCGTAAAGACCAGATGCCCGGGTGGATCGGGAAAGTGAGGTTTCTCCTGAAGAGTCCACGGATACAAAGGATGTCTCTATCCCTGCCTGAGCAACCATTGGAAAGGCAGCCATTGGTAATGGGAAATTGCCGACCCGCAATCGATAGAACTTACCACCCTGATAGCGAACTTCCCTAACCTCAATATAGGCTGTTTCATCCTTGCTGAAAACATGAGCTAATCGAGGGTCCTTACCGGATCCCGGTTCATCATCGGAGGCAGCGAGAATCCGTCCACTTGCATCCAACAGCTTAAGAACAGCATCCACATCCTCCCCAAGGCGACTGCCTATAACTTCAATGGCAATCCGTTGACCGGACCTAGCTTTCAACTTGTAATAGTGAACGTCAAGATTTGGAGTCTTCGACTCAATGCCAAGCGGTGGATCTAGGAGAACTGAATCGTGGCGGCGAGTGGTGGGTTCCACCTTGCGAGTCGGCAGATCATCGACAAGAAAAAGGATCGGGGGAGTGATACCCATAGAGGTCACCAAGCGAAGCCAACCCACACCCACTTGGACATCCTCCTTCAATGACACCTTCAGGCGAACCTTGTTTCTGGGCTGTGCACCCAAGCCATCCGCAGGTGGCTTGGGTTCCTCACTAATAATTTCCTGCCGACAGGGGAAGGAAGCAAGTATCACCAAATCACCATCACCAGAAAAGCCGAGATTCTTGCCGGTAAATTCAAGTTCAACTGGCTCGCCAACAATTACCGTCCTTGGTGAAACTGATGAAATTTGCTGAGCCCCAACCAACGGAGGCAGGATAACGATCATGAACAAGCCGAAGTGAACTCGCAGGTTCTCCACTTTCGAGTAAAGAAAAGCACACATCGGTATCGATGGTTAAGGGTTCGCGGTAATCTTGCCCGAAGACGGGACTTTCACCATGTAGAGATCAAACTTCCCTTTGCGTTCTGAGACAATGGCCAGTTGCTTGCCATCCGGATGCCATGCCGGGTAGTCATCGCGCTCCTCACTATCAGTTACCCGCCTTACATTGGCCCCGTCAATGTTCATCACGTAAACATTGTAAAAACCATTCCGTAAGCTGGTAAAGGCAATCTGCTTTCCATCCGGTGATACAACCGGGCGGATATCCATGATGGTATTCTCCGTCAGCCTTTTCTCGTTGGATCCACCAGCATCCATGGAGTAAATCTCGTAGTTATTCTCCCGGGTATTGGAGAAAATAATAGTCTTTCCGTCAGGGGTGAATGAAGGCCAGTTGGAAATACCTTCACACTGGGTCAACTGCTTCTTGTTCTTGGCCTCCATGTCCACCGACCATAATTGCTGGGGGCCCTTCTCCGCAAAGGCGTAGACGACAACGGAATTATCCGGTGCAAAGGCAGGACTGCGTGTGCCTCCACGACCACTGTGCTTAACGAAGTAATCCTTTTTATCCACCAAATCCTTGATAACAAATTGAGCCGTCAGGTTACCTATGCACTCGGTGTAGGAAACATATCGACCGTCCTGGGAAAAAGCCACCTCCACATGGTGACGGTTGGCACTTTCGTAATAAGGTTTGGTCTCGAGAGTCTCGAGATCGATCTGCCAGAGACGAATGAGGTCGCGGTTTTCATCAACACCATAAACCAAGGTGGTTCCACCATCAATGAAGGCGGGATCACGCTTGTTCGATCCATCGGTCGTGAGCGGAATGGGCTTGGCGGATAAAAACCCTGCAGTTATCAAACCAACGAGCTGTAAACAGCCCCCCGAAAAACTATAAAAGTTCATGAATGATTTTTCCTCCGTCCAGCACATTCATCTCCGCCCTCTCCCTTGCACCTATACCACTTAGCTCGGCAATGGTGGTACCCATCATGAG
Organism: Verrucomicrobiota bacterium; assembly: GCA_014382645.1. Lineage (GTDB taxonomy): Bacteria > Verrucomicrobiota > Verrucomicrobiia > Opitutales > Seribacteraceae. The sequence continues at coordinate 10,875 of JACNJI010000224.1, forward strand.
GGGGGTTATGGGTTCGGTCACTGGATGTTCGCCCCGTTTATCACTCTCCCCAATGACGCGACCAGGTTGAATCCCCGCTCCTGCCCAGACTGAAAAGTAACAATCCTTATGGTGCTCTCGGGCAGCTCGATTGCTGATCTTTGGGGTACGTCCAAACTCGCCTGTGGCAATAACTAGCGTGTCCTCAAGAAGTCCACGGCTGTTCATGTCATCCAGAAGGGCGGAAAAGGCCCGGTCGAAGATTGGGCAATGCCTATCCTGCAAAAGCTCAAAATTATAAATGTGGGTGTCCCATCCAAAGTCCCCGTTGGGGGTGAAGGTCTCCACATACTCGCTCCAGTTTACCTGCACATAAGGTACGCCGGTTTCCACCAGTCGACGGGCAAGAAGGCAACTTTGCCCGAATGAGGTTTGTCCATAAGCATCACGGGTGGACTGGGATTCGGTCGTGAGGTCAAAAGAATCTCGGGCCTTTGGGTCTGTCAACAAACCGTATGCCGCATGATGAGCCTGGTTCCATCCAGCTACACCAGCACCCTCCAAAGTGCGACTTGTGTCGTCCAGTTGAGCCATCAACCTGCGCCGGTCATGAATTCGGTTGGGCGTCATTCCGGACAATAGATCCAGAGTGGGTATGCCCACCTTTCCATTCTCGGAGCAACTAACAAGGAAAGGATCGTATGCCTTGCCAAGGGTGCCTCCACCGTAACCCTCAATTCTCCGGGGCAAATCCCGTGGAATACCTTGACCCAAGTAGAAGAACGGAGGCAAGGCACCCGAACGCCCACGATGCTTGGATACAATCGATCCGAAATTAGGATGTACTGTCGGGTTTTCCTCATACCCGGTGAGGCCCACTGTCCCCGCGCCGGGATGTCCCCCGTTGGTGGTTTGCATCGATCGAATCACGGAATAAAGATGGCTTCGCTTGGCCAGTTGAGGTAGCAGCTCAGTCACTTGAAGCCCATCTGTCTTTGTGGGTATGACCCCAAACGGCCCTCGATATTCCATCGGGGCATCCGGTTTCGGGTCGAAGGTATCGATGTGACTTGGACCACCCCACAACCAGAGAAGGATGACGGACTTGGCCTTGGCACGATCTCCCAGTTTACGCGCAGCCTCCAAATCGAGCCCGCCATAACCGGCGCCAAATGCAAAAGGTAAGGCTGATGCCGTCTTCAGGAAAGATCGCCGACCAATTCCATTTTCACAATCTCTTGTTTTGAAATTTCCGAAATCTAACATTTCAGATACATTAGGCGTATCGTAAAAAAAAGTATAGAATAAACAGCCTAAACCAAGACATTTTTCACAACGCGTCCGTGTACATCTGTGAGCCGAAAGTGTCTTCCTTGGTACTTGTAGGTGAGGCGCTCATGGTCGATTCCGAGCAGATGCAGGATAGTTGCGTGGAAATCGTGCACGTGGACCCCGTTCTCGGCGACGTTGTAGCTGTATTCGTCGGTGCGTCCGTAGGAGAAGCCTGGCTTGGCGCCGCCTCCGGCCATCCAGATGGAGAAGCAGCGGGGATGGTGATCGCGACCGAAGTTCTTTGCGTCGAACTTGCCTTGGCAATAGTTGGTGCGCCCAAACTCCCCTCCCCAAACGACTAAGGTGTCTTCCAGCATGCCGCGTGCCTTCAGGTCGGTAACGAGGGCGGCAGATGCTTGGTCGGTTTCCTTGCACTGGCGGCGGATTCCTCCGGGCAGACCACCATGCTGGTCCCACCCTGGGTGGTAAAGTTGAATGAAACGAACATCTTGTTCGGCCAATCGGCGAGCAAGTAGGCAGTTGGCGGCGAAAGTCCCCGGCTTACGGGCATCTTGGCCATAGAGCTGGAAGGTCGAGTCCGGTTCTTTGCCAAGGTTGGTCACCTCGGGAATGGATGATTGCATCCTGTAACCCATCTCATATTGCGCGATGCGTGTTTCCAACCTGGGGTCTCCCGTTCGTTCCAGCTGCAATTCGTGAAGATCCTTGAGGCGATCGAGCATCTTTCTCCGTCCCTCGGAGGATACGCCCTTGGGGCTGTTGAGGTAGAGGATAGCGTCTTTGTCGGGCCGAAACCTCGTGCCGGCATGTTTACCGGGAAGAAAGCCGCTTCCCCAGAGGCGTGACACCAGTGGTTGCCCCCCTTTGTTCTTGGTCACCAAGGTGACGAAGTTGGGCAGGTTTTGGTTCATCGTGCCGAGTCCGTGGGAGAGCCATGCGCCCATGCTGGGCCGTCCCGGAAACTGAGAACCTGTCTGCATAAAGGTCACTCCGGGCCCATGGTTAATAGCCTCGGTGTACATTGATTTCACGATGCAAAGATCGTCGGCGATTTTAGCCGTTTCGGGAAGCAGGTCGCTCATCCAGTGGCCACTCTTTCCGTGTTGGGAAAACTTGAAAGGTGAACCGACCAGAGGCAAGCTTGCCTGATTACCCGACATGCCGGTCAAGCGCTGCCCCTTGCGAATCGAGTCTGGGAGTTCCTTACCGGTTTCCTTGATCAATCGTGGCTTGTGATCGAATAAGTCGATTTGGGAAGGAGCCCCTGACTGGAACAGAAAGATCACGCGCTTGGCCTTGGCCGCATGATGGAGACCGTTTCCGGTTTCGGCATGCAGCATATTGGCGAGGGCGATTCCGCCCAAGCCGCCCCCGAAGCGTTGCAGAAAGCCCCGACGGTCAAGCCCGAGGGCGGATTCGAATCCCGTGCATTTGGATGAATGTTTTATGTCAATGGGAGTTTTACCGTTTGGAGATGCTTGCATCGAAGTTCATGAGGGCCGAAATTAGCATAGTGACTGCGGCGAGGTGAGTCGGATCGTCCGTTTTCGTCTTGAATTCGCCAGTCAACTGCGGTCTGTGAGTGAAGAATTCCTTGGCCTTGGACAGGTCGGAGAAGACCACTTTTTGTTCGGCCAGCAATTGGTAGAGAATCTTGAGTTCCTGCTTCTCGGGCTTTCGACTGGTAAGTAGGCGGAAGGCATGGGCCACGAGTTTGTCGTCTTTTTGCTTTCCGAACTTATCCACCAGCTTATGGGCGGTTACCCGGGCCGCTTCGACAAATTGGGGGCCATTGAGCAGAACAAGAGTTTGGGAGGGAGAGTCCGTTCGTTCTCGCCGCACCATGCAGACGTCACGTTTCGAGGAGTCAAAGGTCATCATCACGGGAGCCGGGGCAGTTCTCTTCCAGAAAGTATAAACGCTCCGGCAATACACGTTGGGCGCCCGGTCAGGGTTGATGACCTTAAAGGAAACCTTAAGGTCATAGGGCTTCACGCCCGGGCCTCCCTTCTTGCGGTGGAGCAAACCACTGACCGCCAGCGCGGAGTCCCGCACCATTTCGGCGGGAAGACGGTAGGCAGGGCCTCGTGAAAGCAAAAGGTTTTCCGGGTCGAGGTCCCTGTCCGTGCGAGTGAGTTCGCTCCCTTGGCGGTAGGTGGAGGAGAGGACCATTTGCCTGAACAGGTGACGGAGATCCCAACCCGAATCGATAAAATCCCGGGCCAGCCAATCGAGCAGCTCGGGGTGGGTGGGTGGCTTGCCTTGGCTTCCGAAATCCTCGGAGGTGGATACCAAACCTCGCCCGAAGATCATTTGCCAATAGCGGTTGATCGTGACCCGGGCCAAAAGGGGGTGATTAGGGGAAGTCAGCCAGCGGGCCAAGCCCAAGCGGTTTGAAGGATTTGATTTATCCACTGAAGGAAGAAAGCCCGGCGTTTCGGCGGTCACGACTTCCTTTCGGTCCGAATACAGGCCCCGATTGAGTATATGGGTCTCGCGATTACCCGGCATCTCGCGCATCACCATGATCTCGGGAATGCGTTGCCGGGCCTCGCCAAAGGCCTCCCGTTCTTTTCTCAGCTGAATCGCCTGCTTTAGGTAGGGTTCGTAGGCGGACTGAAGAAAGATCTCGAAAAGGTCTTCCTTGGTTGCTTCAGAATCAAATTGAGCTAGGGAGCGGACCTCAGAACCAGTCAGTTTCCGATCATAGACATAGAGTTCGTCGACCGAACCGTTCTTGAAGCCGCGGTCCCGCATCCGCTGTCCCAAGGCCAGAAAGGGGTCTCCACCACCAGTTATCTCGCGGGTCAGGTGGTCCCGGATGACCTCGGATTCGAGAAGGACGCCGTTCTCGAAGAGTTCCATTCCTTTGGCCATCGAAGAACCGTCGTAGGTCACTGCCAAGTGAGTCCACTTGTCCAGAGGGACGACTTTCTTCGAGCGAATGCGTACGGCGTTGCCCGGCCAGAAATGAACGAGAGCGAAAGAAGGTTTTCCCTCTTCCAAAAGTAATTCGTACCCGCGGCTTGCAGCATCGGTCCAAGCCTTGGATCGACGGGCCACCACCCCTCTGTCAAGAAGCTGACTGGGGTTGACCCAGAGGGCCAGACTGAAGGGTTGGTGCCGATTGAAGTCGCCGACTCCCTTGGGCAGGTTGACTGGGTCGTCTCCGGTCAGCTTCATGGCCTGGTGCATTTTGCCCTCCACGAGCTTGTTGTTTGCCGAACTGCTGGCCGGCTTTTTCGGATCAACGGAGTTGCTCAGTTTACCGCCCTTGAACTCGTCGAAGCTCAAGTGGGCAACGGGGCCGGACAATTCAAGAACTTCCCCTGACTGGTTCCCATCCCATTTGGCAAAGGCATCGTTGGCCTCATCGGAGTTCTCCACCTTTCGGAGTTGCTCTTGGGCCTGCCGAATTCCCTCATCGCTGGGGAGATCCCCGAGTTCCAGGGTGGGAGTCGGAACCGAACCCGTGAAATAGGAATAGAGCCCCGATTCGTCGACGTTGTTGAAAAACGCCGACAACGAATAGTAGTCCTTTTGGGTGATCGGGTCGTACTTGTGGTCGTGGCATCGCGAACACTCGAAGGTAAGACCGAGGAAGGCGGTACCGACGGTATGGACGCGGTCGGCGACGTACTCGATGCGGAATTCCTCAGGCACGCTTCCTCCCTCGACTTTCTGGGAGTGCAGGCGATTGAAGCAAGTGGCCAGAATCTGATCGCGGGTGGCATGGGGAAGCAGGTCGCCGGCGATTTGCTCGGTCACGAACTGGTCATAGGAAAGATTCTCGCGGAAGGCTTTGATAACCCAGTCCCGCCATGGCCAGACATAGCGATTGCGGTCAACTTGGTAGCCGTAGGTATCGGCATAGCGTGCGACATCCAGCCACTCGGCGGTCATGCGTTCGGCGTAGGCATCAGAATCAAGGAGACGATCTACGGCCTTTTCGTATGCATTGGCTTCCTTGTCGGCGAGAAAATCGTCCAATTCATCCAAAGTCGGAGGCAATCCGGTGAGGTCGAAGGTTACGCGACGAAGCAAAGTTTCACGGTTTGCTTCATCGGAAGGATGCAGACCGCTGTTCTTCAGTTCGTGAGCAATGAAATGATCGATCTCGTTGCGAGGGTCCGAGCTGTCGCTCCGGGGAACGGGAACGCTTGCAGGGAGTGGCTCGAAGGACCAATGCTTCTGGTATTTCCCACCCTCCAGGATCCATTGGTCGAGAAGATCCTTTTCCTTGGGGGACAGGGGAAGCTTCGCCTTGAGCGGCGGCATGACCTCGTCCGACTCGTCGCTGCGGATACGCCAGTGGAGTTCGGAATCCTCCAGCTTACCGGGAACCAGTGCAACTACGCCGCCATGAGACTTTACGGCATTCTCGAAGGAATCGAGCCTCAGCTTGGATTTTTGGTTTTTAGCGGCCGGACCATGACACTTGAAACACTTGTCGGACAGGATCGGTCGTATCTGCTGATTAAAGTCAATTTCCGCAAGGAGCGGAACAGGACCAAAAATAAAAATGCAAGCGGCATATCGGATAGTCATTTTCAAACCTCCTAAATAGGCTGGCAGCGCATGAAGCCAAATGTAATTTGAACCGGGCAGGAAAGTTTTTACGACAGAATGGGTTTCACGACGTGTCCGTGTACGTCGGTGAGTCGGTAGTCTCTGCCTTGGAACTTATAGGTGAGCTTCTTGTGGTCAACTCCGAGCAGGTGCATAATGGTGGCATTCAAGTCGTGAACATGCACGGGATCTTGCGTGATATTATAGCAGTAATCATCCGTTTCTCCCAGCGAGAATCCTTTCTTGATCCCAGCTCCAGCCAGGAAGACGGTAAAGCATCGAGGGTGGTGGTCCCGCCCGTAATTAGTCGCCGTGAGCTTGCCTTGCGAATAAACTGTTCTTCCGAACTCTCCGCCCCAGACGATCAAGGTGTCCTCCAGCAAGCCACGCTGACGCAGGTCGGCGATCAAGGCAGCAGTCGGTTGGTCCGTGTCGCGGCACTGCCCCTTCACCGCATTCGGCAGTCCCCCGTGATGGTCCCAGCCCATGTGGAAAAGCTGGATGCAGCGGACGTCGCGCTCCGCCATGCGCCGGGCAAGCAAGCAGTTCGCCGCATACGTTCCGGGTTTGAGCACGTCCGGGCCATAGCTCTCCAAGATATGCTTGGGTTCCTTGGAAACGTCGGTCAGCTCGGGCACGCTTGACTGCATGCGGAAAGCCAACTCGTACTGGGAAATTCGGGCATCGATCTCGGGGTCGCCAACCAGTTGATGATTCTTGCGATTGAGAAGGGCAATCTCGTCCAGCATCCCGCGCTTCATCTTGCGATCGATTCCCTTTGGATCGGAAAGATAAAGGACGGGGTCACCCGAGTTCCTGAACTTTACCCCCTGATGCTGTGTGGAAAGGAAGCCCGCTCCCCAAAGGCGATCGTACAAAGGCTGGTCGTCGGGACGACCCGTTCCAAAAGATGTCAGCACGACGTAAGCGGGCAGGTCCTTGTTCTCGGTGCCCAAGCCGTAACTTAACCAGGACCCAATGCTCGGACGACCGGCCAATTGGTGCCCGGTCTGGCAAAAAGTGATCGCCGGGTCATGATTGATCGCCTCGGTGTGCATCGACTTGATGAAGCACAATTCATCCGCCTCTTTCGACAAGTGGGGGAGCACGTCGCTCATCCAATGACCCGAATTCCCCTGCCGTGCGAACTTGAAGATGCTGGGCGCTATGGGAAAGCTCTTTTGCCCCGAGGTCATGGTGGTCAGGCGTTGGCCTTTCCGAATGCTGTCGGGCAAATCCTTCCCCCGCTGTTTTTCCATGAGAGGCTTTGGATCGAACAAGTCCATTTGGGAAGGCGCTCCAGACTGGAACAGATAAATGACACGCTTGGCCTTGGCCGGGAAATTCGGGAATCCGTTGCCGGTCGTCTTTGCTTCACTGGACAGCGAGGGAAGCAAGCCGGCAAGGGCGGTGGCGCTCAATGCGGCGGCCCCGTTGCGGAGAAAGATCCGCCTATTCAGGAAGTCTTGAGTGGCTCCCAGGTTCGGTTTGTTCGTGAGAATGTTTTGGAATTCATTCATGACAGTCTAGGCTTCAGTCCTTGGTTACCACACGGTCGAGATTGAGCAGGATGCTTGCGGTGGCCGAGTAAGCTGCCAGTTCACGCGCATCGAGCGAAGGATCGGGCTTCGAGGTGCCTTGCATGATGAGAGATTTCGCTGCTTCCGGTTTCTCGTTGAATTCTTTCCTTCTGCGCTCAAACCCGGATTTTAGTACAGCCAAAGTTTCCTTGTCCGGCGTCCGTGCGGTGACGAGGCGAAAGCCGGTGGTCAGGCGCGACTCCACGGTGTCGCCGCCTTCATTCATCATCCTTTGGGCCAAGGCCCGAGCGGCCTCGACGTAAGTGACTTCGTTCATCAAGGCCAATGCCTGCAGCGGCGTGTTTGTGCGGGACCGCTTGGGTGTGCAGATCTCTCGGTTGGGTGCGTCGAACAAAAGCATGGAAGGCGGAGCTGCCGTGCGCTTCCAGATGGTGTACATGCTTCTCCGGTAAAGTCCATCGCCTGTGGTGGCCTTGTAATTGCGCAAGTTGCCGTATCGATTCGTCTCGTCCCATACTCCGGTCGGCATGTAGGGGCGGGTGCTTGGCCCCCCGATTTTCGGCACGAGCAAGCCGCTGATGGCCAAGGCTTGGTCGCGCACCGTCTCCCCTTTCAAACGAAAGCGCGGACCGCGGGCCAGCAGACGGTTTTCCGGATCCTTGCGATAGAGTTCCTCGGGAGCGCTCGAGCTTTGGCGGTAAGCCTTGCTCAGCATGATGAACTTAATCATCGCCTTCATATCCCATGCTTGGGCAGGCTTTTCGGCAACCTTGGGCAATCGGGACGGTTTCGCAAATTCAACCGCCAGCCAGTCGAGAAGCTCGGGATGGACGGGCCACTCCGCCTGCGAACCGAAATTTTCCGAAGTTTTCACAATTCCAACCCCGAACAGGCGTTCCCAAATGCGGTTTACCCATACGCGGGCGGTCAAGGGATGATCACCTGAGACCAGCCAACGAGCCAACCCAAGTCGATTGAGAGGTTGGTCCGCAGCCAATGGAGGAAGGCTGGCGGGCAATTTCCTTTCCACCTTGTCAGTGGGTTGGTCGTACTCTCCTCGATTCAGGACAAAGGCATCCTTGGGAGCAGGCTTTTCCTTCATCACCATGGTACTGGGAAGCGTGTTCTTGAAATTGTCCAAAGCCTTCTTGGCTTGGGCAACCTTGGTCTGCGCTTGGGAAATTGGATTTCGGGCATTTGCCTTGAAGTATTGTTCCAGTTTCTTCCTGTTCCCCGGTTTCAAGGATCCAGGCTCCATTCGCAGCAAGGAAACGAGATTGGCCGGCAAGCCGGGTTTGCCACCGAGCGACGTTACCTTTCTCTCCGAGTAGGAAACGCGGAAGCGTCCCATGTTGTGCTGGGATAGGGCTTCATGAAAGAAACGGACCACTAGGAGACCTCCCTTTGGAAGCTTGACCTGGGAATCAGGCAGGAACATGGCCTTGATCGGTTTGCGGCGGGTCGGTCCATCCACCGCCCAGCCGGTGCCGGGGTTCCCGTTGTTGACCATGCTGATGTCCCACCCCTGCTGGGAATAGTCAGCTTCGCGACGGGTCAGCTTGACCGGCATGGGCTTGCCTTCAGTGGGTCGAATTTCCGCTTCCACGCGTGTGAGCACGAAGTTTCCATTGCTGTACCGGCCCAAGCTCTTTTGTGGAATCCGGTCGTCGGGTAGGCAGTCGAGCAGAATCCCGGAAAACATGCCGGCCGCCAATGGAGACTCTATTTCATAAACATCATGGGTCGGGTTCTTGCCGCCGGGAAGCCACGATCCGTCCGGTTGCCTCTTGAAAGTCGCCCCGCCCTTGCTCGTCACCTTTTCATCCACCAAAGGGATCCATGCTTGCCGGGGCTTTCCGTTCGCAAAGGCCTGTCTCTCCTCGTTCATCCATTTTTCAAAGGCGGCGGCCAAGCCTGCTTTCTCGCTCGCTTGCGCTTTGGCCTGCGCTTCCTCCAGTTTCGCCTTCAGTTCCACTTCCTTTTTTTTGTGGTCTGCTCCTGCCACCTTGATGAAAGGCATCGTATTGTTGCCGTTCTTGCCATTGGCCGCCAGCACGCCGCTTTCGTCATTCGAGTTGAAGAAGGCGAAGAATTGATAGAATTCCTTTTGTGAGATCGGGTCGTACTTATGGTCGTGGCAGCGGGCGCAGTTCATGGTCAGGGCCATCCATGTCATGCTCGTGGTCTCCACCCGGTCGATCACCGTTTCCACGAACCACTCGTCCACGATTCTGCCACCTTCCCCGTTGAGGCGATGGTTTCGATTGAACCCGGTCGCCACGATTTGGTCATCGGTCGGGTTCGGCAACATGTCGCCCGCCAATTGCTCGATAGTGAACTGATCAAAGGGAAGGTTCCGGTTGTAGGCGCCGATCAACCATTCCCTCCAGAGCCACATACTGCGGCTTCCGTCGCTCTGAAAACCATTGCTATCGGCATAACGGGCTAGATCGAGCCATTCCAACGCCATTCGCTCGCCGTAGTGCGGGGAAGACAGCAACCGATCGAGAACCTTTTCATAGGCATCGGGAGTATTGTCTTCTGCAAAGGCATCCATTTCCTCCAGCGTGGGGGGTAATCCCGTCAGGTCCAAGCTGACTCTCCTGAGCAAGGTCTCCTTGTCCGCTTCCACCCTCATGCTCAAACCCTCGACCAGCAGGCGTTTCTTGAGGAAGGCATCGAGCGGATGCTTGGCATCGGGATACTGAGGCACGGCTGGTCGCTTCGTAGACGCAAAGGCCCAATGGCCTTGGTACTCGGCGCCTTGTTCGATCCATTTGCGCAAGATTTCCTTTTGCTCCTTCGTGATCGACTTACCACTATCGATGGGGGGCATGTGGTCGTCATCGTCGTCGGGCAGAAAGATCCTGAAGACAAGTTCACTCTTCTCCGCATCCCCCTTGATCATCACCGGATCCCCCGACTTGGCCGGTTTGAATGCATCCGACTCCAAGTCCAGCCTCAGTCCGCTCTTCCTTTTCTTTTCATCCGGTCCGTGGCAATGAAAGCAGGCATTCGAGAGAATGGGGCGAACGTCGCGGTTGAACTCGAGTTTCTCCTCCGCCCGTGACGCGGTGATCGAGAAAGCCAAGAAAATGGTTATTACAAGTACTAGTTTGTCCATGAAATCTGAAATTGAATCGATCTTCATCGGCAACGGAAATGAATCAGGGGATGCTCTTGCCAATCTTAGGCAAGGATGGGAGCGATCACCTTGCCCGCGACGTCGGTGAGGCGAAAGTCGCGGCCGCCATAGCGATAGGTGAGTTCCTTGTGGTTCAAGCCGAGCAAATGGAGAATGGTGGCATGAAAGTCGTTCACGTGCACTTTGTCCACTGCTGCCTTGTGACCCACCTCGTCCGATTCCCCATGGGAAACACCGCCCTTTACGCCGCCGCCCGCCATCCAGGCAGTGAAGCAGTGCGGGTTATGGTCGCGCCCGGGCTTGCCGCTTTTTTGCGCCACGGGCAGACGGCCGAATTCACCCGCCCATACGATAAGTGTTTCGTCCAACAGGCCGCGTTGTTCCAAATCGGTCAGCAAACCGGCGATGGGTTGGTCCGTTTCCTGGGCGAATCCGGAATGGTTTCCCTTGATGTCGCTATGACCGTCCCAACTGCGCTGGTTCGCCATGCCGCCGGAGTAGATCTGAATGAAACGGGTACCGCGCTCGACCAATCGTCGGGCCATCATGCACTGGGCAGCGAAGTGCTTCGATTTTCCTACGTTCAGGCCGTAGAGCTCTTTCAAGTGTTCGGGTTCATTGGCGAGGTCGAGGGCCTCGGGGGCCGCGGTTTGCATGCGGTAGGCCAACTCGAAGCTCTCGATGCGGGCCGCCAGTTCCTCCTCGTGCGGATTCTTCTTGAGATCCTGGCGATTGAGCTGGGCCAACAAGTCGAGCTGGCGACGTTGGCGGGAGGTGTCCTGCTCCTTCGGGCGGTGCAAGTTGTCGATGGGGTCTCCCTTCGGGCGAAAGTGGGTACCTTGGTAGACGCTGGGCAAAAAGCCGGCTCCCCAGTTGGCAGCATGGCCCTTGGGCAGACCGCGCCCGAGAGGATCGCTCATGACCACGAAAGAGGGTAGGTCGCGACTCGATGAACCCAAGCCGTAGGTCGCCCATGCCCCGGCGCACGGGTAGCCCATGCGGGGTACGCCGCAATTCATCATGAAGAGGGCGGGACTGTGATTATTCGACTCGGTATGCCCTGAATGGATAAAGGCCATCTTGTCGACATGTTCTCCAAGGCGAGGAAAGATCTCAGAGACCATTTTACCGCATTGACCGCGTGGAGTAAACTTGAAGGGGCTTTTCATCAATCCACCCACCGCGTTGGCGAAGAATCCGGTAAAGCGATCGAAACCCTCGAAGGTCATGCCGTCCATTTTCTCAAGGGCGGGCTTGTAGTCCCAGGTGTCAACGTGGCTAGGACCTCCGTTTACGAAGATCCAGATGACCGACTTGGCTCGGCCAGGGAAATGAGATTGCTTAGGAGCCAAGGGATTGGGAGCCCCAAGCAAACCTTCATCTTGTAGGAGACCAGTAAGGCCAAGAGCTCCGAGGCCCATTCCGCAACGGTCGAGCATTGCTCTCCGATTCATGGGATGGGAAATTGAGTTTTTATGAAAGAAATCGCTCATGTTATCATCGAAGGTAGCTGAACTCGTTTAAACCGAACAAGGTTTGAGCAAAATCAATCAAGGCGAGCCTGTGTGGGTTCGCTTGCTTGGCTTCACGATAGGAAATTTCCTGATTTTCAAGGAAAGCAATGCTGGCAACACTTTCACCGGCATCAGGTTCCCTCCCCAAGGTGGCCAAATAACCGGCATCGACGGCCTTCTCTAAGCTTTCGCCAACCTCCTTGAACAATCTTTCGGCTAAAGTGGTGGCATACCCTCTAACATTCGGACTATTCATAAACATGAGAGCCTGCGGCGCAATAGTGGTACTGATCCGTCGACCTTGGCTGACGAGGGGTTCGGGGGCGTCGAAGAGCTGCATTGTCGGGATCAACCGACTTCGCTTTATGAAGAAGTAGACGCTTCGTCTTTTGCTTCTCTCGTCGAGGGTTCCTTTTCCGTACATGGTTTTGTCTAGTTGACCGCTCACCGTGAGTAAACTGTCGCGAATCACTTCGCCTTCCAGCCTTCTTGGACTGAAGCGCCAGAGAAATTGATTGTCGATATCCTTAGCTGCCTTGGCTTCATCGTGGGCCGAACTTTGGCGCCAAGCAGCGCTGGAGAGTATCAGTTTATGCATCGGCTTGAGTCGCCCACCATTCTCGCTCAAGCGGTATTCTAGCCAATCGCGCAGCCCAGGGGGCGGTGTCGGGGGACGGGGCGGCGCCGAGGCCGGGCCTGAAGCTCGCCGGCGCCCCGCCCGCCCC
>JACNJI010000505.1 GCA_014382645.1 Verrucomicrobiota bacterium
CCACCACGGCTTGGAAGCCGCCGCCAACTTGGTAATCAAGGACGACCCCGAGGAAATTCGGCTCTTTTTCGCCGAAAGCTGGGGACGAGCCGACGTGGTAATCACTACGGGCGGACTCGGACCTACCTCCGACGACCTCACCCGCGAAACTATTTCCAAGTTTCTGGGCGAGGAATTAATTTTTGACGAGTCCGTCGAGAAACACATTAAGGAACGCTTTTCGCTACTCGGACGAACCATGCCGGAGATCAACCTTCGTCAATGCTACCGTCCCAAAAACGCCGAAATCCTCGCCAACCCCTACGGCACCGCCCCCGGATTATTTATTAAAAAGGACGGCAAAATCCTCGTCATGTTGCCTGGCCCTGCCCGCGAGATGCACCCTATGTTCGAGGAGCAAGTAGTTCCACGCCTGCAAGCAGCCGGAGTTTTCCCGGAAATCGATTGCTATTTGCAGCTTCGTACTGCCGGCATAGGCGAATCGGACCTCGCCGAAAAGGTGGGTCACCTTCTGGTAGGCCGAGAAGGCCTCGTCGTGGGATACTGCGCCCATGCCGGGATGGTGGACCTTCGCCTCAGCTCCCTTGACTGCGAAGTACTGTCCCAAGAACAACTCACACAAATCGGCGAGGCCTGCTGCGAATCCATTGGCGAAGATTTCGTCTGCTTTGGGGACCGCCCCATCGCCGAGGTCATTTTTCGCGAGTTGCGAACGTTGGGCAAGACGCTTGCCGTTGCCGAATCCTGCACCGGCGGTTTGCTTTCCTCTTCCTTCACCGAGATCGACGGCATCTCAAAGGTCTTCCACGGAGGAGCCGTCTGCTACAACAACGACGCCAAGGTGCAGATGGTCGACGTACCCGAAAGCATGCTCGACCAACACGGGGCCGTAAGCGAGGAAGTAGCCATCGCCATGGCCACGGGAGCATGCGAACGATTCGGGGCCGATTACGGTCTAAGCGTCACTGGGTTTGCCGGCCCCACGGGCGGCACTCAGGTCCTGCCGGTTGGCTCGATTTACCTTGGATACGCTTCCCCCGTAGGGGTGTGGGCAAAGAAATTGCAGCTTCGCGGCGATAGAGCATCCAATCGTCGACGGGCGGCCACGGGAGCACTTGATTGGATGCGGAGGAAGCTCCGCAAGTACAAGCTCGAAGACGTCTATGCCGCGGGCGAAACCGAGGATTTCTCGATCTAACCACGGACATACCTCGCACTAGCTCATGTCCGACGGACAACTTCACGCCATCGTCGGAGACGACGACTTCCTCGTACGACAAAAGGCCAAGGAAGTCTTCGATTCCCTCCTCGAACATTACCCCGACGACCTTTCCCGCGAAATAGTGGACGGCAGAGCCGATCGCGTGGACGACGTCGAGCGCATCCTCAAGGAAACCCGCTCAGCAGTCCAGACTCTATCGCTCTTCGGGGGTGGCAAACTCGTATGGTTAAACGAGGTAAACTTCCTAAACCAAACCCGCGTCGGCGCGTCGCAAGGCACCAAGGACTCCCTCGAAACGGCGAAGAAAACACTCGAGTCCATCGGCGAGGGGAACCAAGTCATCCTTTCCGCATGCCCCGTCCATCGAAACCATAGTTTCGTAAAGTGGTTGCAAAAGAGCTCTCGTTACGAGGACGTCTCAAAAGGAGAAAAGGGGGACGCTGCCTTTCGCCGCACGGTCGCCGACGCCGCCAAGGAACATGGGGTATCCTACGCTCCGGGCGCCGTCGACATGCTGGCCGCCAAAATCGGGGCAAACACCCGACTCGCGACCGAGGAAACCAAAAAACTCGCCACCTATTTGGGCGGGGAGAGCACGGAAATCACCGAGCAACTCGTGGCCGATCTCGTGCCCGAGTTTGGCGAAGCCGACTTCTTCGAGGCAGCCGAGGCCTTTGCCTCGGGAGACCTCGCATGGACGCTCGACGCCATCGACCGCCACTTCTTTCACGCCAAGGATTCCCGCCCACTGCTCTCCTCCCTGCAAGGGCGCAACCGTCTCGTCATCCAGCTTCGCGTGCTCATCGATTCGGGGGAGATCGACCCGCGCTCTCGCCTCAACAAGGACGTTCTCGACCGCATCGCCCGCAAACGCTCCGTCCATTTCGAAGACGCATCCGAAAAGAACGCCCTCAACATATTCACCCAGAACCCATGGTACCTCGGGCGCCTCGTACCCGCCGCCGCCAAATACAACACTAGGAGGCTAATCGACTTCCAGTCTCAGTTTATCCGCGCCTTCGAGCAACTCCTCGGCGCCAGCAAGGAAGACCAGCCAACCATAATGAAAGAACTAGCAATCCGCTGCCTAGGACGTTCCAATTAAACGGACAAGGCAGTACAGTTATTATCGACCAGCAGGATTCAACCAACTCTCTTGCTTGCCATTGCCTTTCTTTCCTTCTAGCCATTGGTTCCATATGAAGAACAAACTCTTTGCCATCGCGGTTATTTTCAGCATCGCAAACGCCTTGCCCGCACAAAAAGCCGTATCCAACGCCGACCTTTCACGAAAACTGGATCTCATTTTGCTCAAAGTCGATTCCCTTGAGCAGCGGGTGAACGCCATCGAGGGCAAAGAAACCAAGCCCACTGCACTCACCCCGCAGCCTGTGCCTCCAGTTCAGGCGAAACAACACAAACCGGTTGCCTCTACCAAAGCAGTCCCACAGAATCCGCAGGAGAAAAAATCCTTCTTCCAAAAGATCAAAAAAGAACTAAAGATTGACGAAGCACAAGCAGCCGGACCTTGGACGAACCCGGAATCATGGAGGCAGATCAGAAAGAACATCAGTTCCTTTAAAGTGCGCAGCACCCTCGGAAACCCTACTAAGATCAAGAATTCCTTAAATCCTCGCATAGAGCAAGTCTATCGCTACGAAGGTGATCTGGACGGCGACGGAGTGGAAGAGACAGGCGAAGTCAACTTTCACCGCGACAGAGTCGTCTCCTTCGAGAGCCCCTTCCACGAAAGATAAGCATAAACCCCGTTCGGCAATCGGCCGATGTGCTCGGGATGAATTAACCTATCTATCCGTTATATTATTCTTACTGTGTGCGCAAGACTCGCCAACAAATAATACGTTCAAAATTGTTAATACTTTTATTGACTTTTGTCCTGAAAAGCTCTTTTTTAGACATGTTCTTTTAAACGCTATCGGCGTGGAATGAACATTGGTTAACCTAAAACAAACAAACAAACTAGATTAAATTATGAAAAATAAAATCATAGCTACTCTTGTTGCTTTCGGTCTGGTGGGATCTGCTTCCGCCATCGAGATCAACGAGAATCTATCCATCAATGGTTTCATTGATACCTCCTATACTCTCACCGAAAAAGATGCCGGAGACGTGCAAGAACTCGGAGTCGACGAAATCGAGCTGAACTTCCTGTTCAACGTAGGCGGTGCTTCAGGTGCCATTCATCTGGACGATGTCGATGCAGGCGGTATTAGCGACGTTAACGTCGAGCAAGCCTTCATCGGCTACAGCTTGGAAAACGGCGTGAGTTTTACTATCGGTAAGTATGGTTCCACACTCGGTTTCGAGCGCGAGGATCCAGGAGGTCTCTACACCTACAGTCGCGCTTACAGTACTGGTGTTGTAGGAAATCAATTCAACCTCGGCGACGTTGACTCCAATGTCTACGAAGGTATCAGACTTGGATATTCCTCGGATGTTTTCGGTCTTGGTGTCTCCTTGCAGAACGACGCTAGTGGGGAAGCAAACATTGAGAAAAACGAGCTCGATCTTGAGCTTTCTTTCACCTACACGGGGATTGAAAACCTCAACATTGGTGGTGGATATCGCTTCGCAAACCAGGCTGCCAATGAAGTTGATGTTCTCAACTTACACGCCACCACGGTGATGGGTAAGTTCCTCCTCGGCGCCGAGTACATCGAACTCCAAAACGGCGGCGGCGCAGGCCAAGACCTCGACGGTTGGCAAGTAATCGCCGACTACGACGTGAGCGACAAGCTCGGTGTAGCCTTGCGCATCAGCAGCAACGAGTTGGTAGGTAACAGTGATTACGAAAAGGTAACTATTGCTCCTAATTACTCGCTTAGCGACAGCTTGGGTGTAATTCTCGAGTACAGCGACGTTGACGATGCTGGTATCGACTCCAACGAGCTTGCTCTCGAGCTTACCTTCACTTTCTAAGCCTCGGCTTAGCTAAGTTTTACAGATTTACGAAAGAGGGTCGCCCGTTCGCCGGGCGGCCCTTTTTCTGTTTCGGGATAATCCCCTCCGATAAGCAACCGAGCCCTCAGAGAACCCTTCCCATTAATAGCTTGTCATTGCGAGGAGCGCAAGCGACGCAGCAACCCAGCAAAACCGTCACGGTGCAAGAATCGCCACTACCCGAACCCACAGTACAACCTCCCAAGAACTACCCCCTGTCATTGCGAGCCACAAAGTGGCGCGGCAATCCAGTCCGGATCGTCACGTCGCAAGATATAGGTCACCCCCACCCACCCGCTTACCTCCATCGA
>JACNJI010000280.1 GCA_014382645.1 Verrucomicrobiota bacterium
GGGCAACTGGGTTGACGGTATCCGGCGCGGGAAAAAGGCTTATTTTGCAGAAAGGATTATCGGCCATGGCTACTCTAGGGTAGTATGTCATGGCTGAGTTGTCTTTTAGAGATTGTTGACTCTTTCAGAGTTCACTTTTGGAGTGTTCTGGCGAGCGGCCGTCGCTTGTCGACCACCCACTTTTCCGTTCACGGTGAGCGGTTTGTTCTGGTGACCTTTTTTCGATAGTGCGAGACGAAGGTAAGTTGTCGCCGCTCCATGTAGGACCAAGGTTCGCATTTAGCAATGACGCTAGATCGGGTTGCGCCTTGTCGGACATTGAATCTTCGGAGTGTAGTACCATTCTTTGGTTATACATGATGGCAAACCTCTTCCCCTTTGACAAGAGTTATGCTTAAACTAATGCAACCCGAAGATTTTTTCTTGGATTAACGACAACAATGTGCCATGCTATGACTTCTTTCATTCACGGGATGATGATGAAAGTGTTAGTCAACTCAGCTCAGGTGGCGGAATTGGTAGACGCGCCAGGTTAAGGACCTGGTGGGGTAACCCGTGGGGGTTCGAGTCCCCCCCTGAGCACCATCTTCAGAAACTTCTATTCGCTAACCTTTTTTGGTTTTGTCAAAAGTTTTATGGCTTATGCGAAGACCCTCCTTGTAATCATCCTTAAAAGTAGGATTTCCAAGGTAGTCATACCCTTCGAAACTGCCATGGCGCCTGTTATTCTCGTAATGTTCGAGAAGATGTACTTGAAACTCGCCTCCCCGTTCCTTGTACTTTTTTATGGCCCATTCGTTTGCTTCCGGTGATGGGTATTTGAGGAATTTCCGTCTGGCATCTTCGTGAACTTCAAGCCAGAGCGAGGCGTATATCTTTCTCTTTAGGTGTGCATCACTTTGGGTTTTATAGTCTTCGGGATCAATCGGGTCATGGAAATAATAAAGATGTGCCCCGTGTTTCTTTCCCCGCGTAAATTCTTTATCAAAAATTTGTATCCCATCTTGCCTAAATCGTTTCCATTTTCCGTGGAGTTCACCCGAAAGGAAATGTTTAGCATCGTGAACTTGGCCATTGTCGAATTTTAGCTTGGTGGTTCCGCTGTAAGGCAACACTTCGACTCGACCGTCTGTACTGTATGCATGTACCCTCGAGGTACGGTACCACTCTCCTCCACTTATAAATTCTACGCCTGCAACTTTACCATTTTTGACTGTCACGTTCCCCAATTTAAAGGTCTCCGATCCGGCACCAACTACTTCCGCCGTGGTCGTAGGCGAATAACCCGATCCGCCTGCAGTAACGATCAAACGAACCACTCTACCTTTTTTATCTAATTCTGGTCCAACTGTTGCGCCCTGCCCCTTCCAGAAGAGGTTCTGGTCAAGAAAAAGTACTTGGGTGGCCTTCTTGATGTACATTTTTGATGCATCGACCTCGCGCACTTGGTAAGGGCACCAAGGCAGTGAATCGCTATTGTGCGAGAATTTATGCCACCATGACTTTAAATTCTCCGGTTTCCCCCCAAATTTAACCAATACGGCAAGTCCACCTCCACCGATCAGCAGCAAAATTCCAAATAAAAGCCCTTTTTTCATGCTTCCTATAAACCTATTATTTTGTGACTAGGAATGAAGACTGGCAAGAGGGAAAGAACAACTGAAAATCTCGTTGGCACACCTTAAATCGGATTTGAGCACCTGTGGACCATCGATCGAGCAAGGCTTTTAACAAGTAAGGGCCCCTTGTAGACGAATCCCGAATAGAGTTGAATGAGGGATGCCCCGGCGTCCAGTTTTTCTCCTGCTGTCATAGCGTCGCAGATTCCACCGACTCCAATTATTGGAATGCGACCACCTGAAGCCTTGGCGAGGTAGCGCACGACCTCGGTGGAGCGTTTTCTTAGAGGCAAACCGCTGAGACCGCCAGGCTCTGTACAGCATGCGGAATTCGGCTCGGCTCGGCTAACAGTTGAGTTCGTAGCAATAATTCCATCAATTTCATGAAGAAAAGCAAGTTCGAGGACAATGTCTAGGGCTCGAAATGATTCATCCGGAGAAATCTTTAACA
Organism: Verrucomicrobiota bacterium; assembly: GCA_014382645.1. GTDB lineage: Bacteria > Verrucomicrobiota > Verrucomicrobiia > Opitutales > Seribacteraceae. Next base: position 2,071 of record JACNJI010000280.1, read on the forward strand.
ATACCGGAACGTGTTTCCGCCCCATTTTCGCCGAATAATCCTTCCTCTCCTGATTAATGGAGGCGAGCAGTGGTTCGAGCCGATCAGGTTCTTGGAGTGTTCGAAGGCTTCTGGTATTGGGGCTACTTATGTTAATAGCAATGTAATCCGCCTGGTCTGCCGCAATTTTGAAGCATTTAATATAATCCTCTGCGGCCTGATCGAGGTCAGTTGTTTTTGCCTTTCCGATATTGATGCCTAGTGGCATATTGCGTTTTCCCCTCGGATAGTTTCTTTTAATCCGGTCAGCTACGATTTCTGCTCCATCGTTGTTGAATCCCATTCGGTTGACAATTCCCCCCACTGGGGGGTAGCGAAAAAGCCTGGGCCGGGGATTGCCTAGTTGGCGCTGTGGAGTTATCGTCCCAATTTCGACGTGCCCGAAACCAAGGGCAAGTGAAGACCGAATAAATTCACCGTTTTTGTCCATGCCTGCGGCCAATCCAACGGGATTGGGGAAATCCAAGCCGAAAAGACGAACGGGGGAAGATTCGGTGCGACAATAAAGGGATGCGAGTCCCCTCAATAGAGTGGTCTTGCCAAGAACTCGCATAGAAAAAGCGGCGATTCGGTGTGCCCGTTCAGCTTCTAGCTTAAATAATAACGGCCTAAAGATTTTTTCGTAGAAAAGACTCATAATTACAACGGATATCCATTATTCCATTTCTTCCTGTTCTGTGAAAATTGTGCATGGGATTTTTTTTCTAAAATGAAGAAAAAATTGCCTCTTCTTGAACTAGGAAGTTGACTTGAGCAAAAATCCCAACTTATGGCAAGTGGTCATGGAGAAGATGGAAACAAGAATTGATTGGTGTATCGTTCGCTTGGGTGAAGATAAAAACTGGTGGGTAAACGAAATTAGCGACAATGTAAACTGGGATGTGGATGGGTTAGGTATCATTGACCCCAAGCAATTCTTTCACATGAACGAGTTGTTGGACTCGATGACGGAATACGGGCTTGCTTCGGAAATCGTCGATGAGGCGTTTTTTACTTTTGAGATTGGCGAGGAATTGGAGGGCGGCAGGATTAAACTTCGCCGGGTGCGAGATTCTTTGCTTAAAGCTGAAGACATGCTGTTTGCTTTGCCGGACGTTATGCATGAGGACAAGGGGCCCTATGCCGATTTTCTCACGCATATCTCAATCTTACGGATAAAGATGCTCAACGACCTGATCGACTTTACCGAACCTTTTACCTTAGATGAGATGGAGGAAGTTCTGGCAGAGCGTCACAACAATGATTATCTTGAAGGTCGTCGCACCCACTTCTACATAGAGGTTGAATCTATCTTGGAGTTCGTTCCCGAAGGCTTTGCTCTCGATCATGATATTAAAGACGAGGACGAGGAAGGGAATGGGGAGGAGGATTATTCCGATCTCGACACGAGTGTCGTAGATTCTGGCGATAAAGAAGAAGAAAAAATGCTACGTAAAGAAGATTTGAAGTGGGAGGAAGAAGAGCGAGAGAAAGAACCGACTCGCTACGAAGATTCTGCACCTGATGAAGTTTCGCCTAAATGACGGTCGCGGAGAATCCTCTCTGCGAAGTACGTAAGGATCAAGTCCGCCCCTGAGCGTTTAATCGAGGTAAGCGATTCCATCATGCAGGCTTCCAAGTCAAGCCACCCTCTCTCGGCGGCGGCCCAGATGCGAGCGTACTCGCCCGAAACTTGATAGGCGACAATGGGAAGATTGGCATTGTCGCGGGCATACCGAATCACATCAAGGTAAGGTTCCGCAGGTTTAACCATTAAGAAGTCCGCACCTTCTTTTTCGTCCAAGAGAAGCTCGCGCTGAGCCTCTCGAAAATTGGCAGGGTTCAACTGATAGGTTCTTTTATCTATTGACGAATGGTTGTCGGGTCGCTCGCTTCCAACCGCTTCCCGAAAAGGACCGTAGTACGCTGACGCGAATTTAGCGGAATAGGCCATAATTGCCGTCTGTGCGTGACCGGATTCGTCCAAATGATGCCGAATTTCAGCGATGCGTCCGTCCATCATGTCGGATGGCGCGACGATGTCTATTCCCGCGTTTGCCGCAAGCACTCCCATTTCGGCCAGAATGGCAACCGTTGCGTCATTGTCCACATTACCCGAGAGGTCAAGCACGCCATCGTGCCCGTGGATAGTATATGGGTCAAGTGCGAGGTCGCCCACCAAGATCAATTGGGGTATGGCGACCTTCAGGGCTCGGGCGGCATTCAGCACTAGGGCGTTTAAGTTGAGAGCTTCGGAACCCTGATCGTCTTTCTTATGGCTTGGTACCTTTGGGAAAAGTGCAACCGAACGCAGTCCCAATTCGCACAACTCGCGACATTTTTCAATGAGTTGAGGGATCGGCAAACGAAAGACATCCGGCATGGATTCAATCGGTTCAGGTTCGCCTTCTCCTTCCACTACGAAGATGGGCAGGATTAAATCGTCTAGCTGCAATGCGGTTTCCTGCACTAAAGCCCTTAGCCCCGAGGTCCTTCGCAGGCGACGGGGGCGAATGGGGAGGTCGAGAATTTTAGAGGTACTCATTCTTGCAATTAATTTTTCCTTTAGAGCAAACAACTTCAAGAAAATCATCACCGTATTGATTATATGAGATTTTAGCAACTTCTGTTTGCGCGTCTCAGCCTTTACCCTTTCAATGAATCTCCAAATATGTTTTTTTATACTGAATCCGTTTGAGCCAATGCCATTTGTTTCGGTCACCACGAACCAATCCCTCTCCCAATCGGACAAAGCCGAGCTTTTGACTGAATTATCGTTTAAATGTGCAGAAATATTGGGGAAGTCGGAGGATTATGTTATGGTTAGACTGAATCTTGGCGAAAGTATCTTCTTTGCCGGAACGAACGAACCCGCACTTTTTGCAGAGCTTTTCTCCATTGGACTTTCTGTCATGGATGCACCAACCCTTTCTTTTGCGTTGTGCAAGTTTCTTAGCGAAAGACTGTCTATTGCTCCTAAGCGAATCTACCTGAACTTTCACGATGTTCCTAGAGAGATGTGGGGTTGGAACGGTTCCACCTTCGCCAAGAACTGAGGTCGGATTCTCTCTTTTTGTAACGATTGCCGCATTCCATGTCTTGGGAAATAGTATTTGTCTCGTTTTTGCTGCTCGCCGCATTGGTGAGTTTTATCTTGGAGCGTGTCCCGACTGACGTAACGGCCATTACGGTTTTTGCCCTCATCGCCATCGTTTCAATTTTTACTGGTTCGGAACGCTTGCCGGGACTGGATGAGATTCTCGGGGTCTTTGCCAATCCCGCCCCGCTAACAATTGCTGCAATGTTTGTAGTGAGTGCTGCCTTGGGGAAATGCCACTTGATTGAAGCGGCATCGGGCTACCTCACTCGCCTTGTAGGCATCGGATACCGAGGCTTTCTGCTAGTGTTAGTTGCATCCGTTGCCCTTATCTCTGCTTTCGTCAACAATACTCCCGTAGTCGTTGTCTTCCTTCCGGTTGTGATGAGCTTGGCTAAATCGATGAATATCTCTTCGTCGAAGCTACTTATTCCGTTGTCATATGCTTCCATCTTTGGCGGATGTTGTACGCTTGTAGGAACAAGTACGAATGTCCTGGCCAGCGGCATAATGGGCAAAAATGAGATTTATCCAGAGATGGAACCACTCGGAATGTTCGAGTTGGCCAAGGTCGGGTTGCCCCTCTTTTTTGTCGCGACCGGGTATCTCGTCCTTTTCGGTCGACGACTTTTGCCTGATCGCGAAGCACTCGCCAGCATACTGTCGGACATTCAGCAAAAGGAGTTCTTGACCGAAGCCATCGTTCTTTCGGACTCCTCTCTTGACGGCAAGACTGTTGACGAATCGGGGCTGTCCAACCTCAAGAGGATGCGTCTCCTTGATGTTTGTCGAGAAGGACGAGTGTTAACCGGAGACAAAGGTAAGCTTGTTTTGCGGTCAGGGGATCGCCTTATTCTTTCATGCAGACCTTCGGGTATAGTTGAGTCGCGAAATATGGATGGACTGGATTTGCTAAGTGAGACAACGCTCGGTCTAGAACAGGTTTCCTCTGCCTCGGGCGTAATGGTGGAAGGCGTCATAGGACCAGCCTCACCACTTATTTCGCTCAGCATAAGTGAGATTGATTTTCGAAAGCGTCACAATGTAGCGGTTATAGCCATTCATCGGAAGGGCCGCAATTTAACGCAGGAAATCGATTCTATCCGCCTCCGCTCTACGGATACTCTTTTATTGCTAGGGTCTGAAGAATCTATAGAAAACATTCGGCTAGGCGAGGACTTGATACTGCTCGATCACCCCCCCGTACCAGTGGAGGACATGAGTCGAAAAGCACCTGTGGTAATTGGTGTGATTGCTGGGATCGTTGGCTTTTCGGCGTTTGGCGTTATGCCCATTGCGGCATCCGCTATCATAGGCGTGGCCATTCTTTTTTTAACTGGGTGCATAAAACCCAAGGATGGATACGCTTCGGTAGAGTGGAACATGCTCGTTCTTATTTATGGAATGCTCACCCTCGGATTGGCGATGAAATCCTCTGGTGCCTCAAATTTGATTGCAGAGGCCCTGGCGTCAGGAGTGTTTGCATATGCGCCCGAAGAGTTACGGCCATTTCTTCTATTATCTGCAATTTACCTTACCACTGCTGTTCTCACCGAAATCCTTTCCAATAATGCAACAATCGTCTTGATGGCCCCGATTTCCTTGGAATTGGCAAGCAGGCTTAATTTTGGGGCTGAAGATGCCCGATCGTTTATTCTGGCTACTTGCATTGCTGCCTCCGCCAGTTTCACTACTCCTATCGGTTATCAAACAAACACTTATGTTTACAGTGTTGGAGGATATCGCTTCCGAGACTTCGTAAAGATCGGATTGCCCTTAAATTTGCTCTATTTCTTTTCAAGTGTCGTATTGATTGGGTATTTTTGGGGATTTCACCCTTTTGAGGGAGGAATAAGAGGTCTATTTCAATAACCCGAGTGTATTCACGATTGTTGCGGTCATCACTTCAGGCCACAGGTTTTCCCTTGATTCTTGTGGTTCTATTGGGACCATCGAATCACAAGGTGTTTAAGCAATAAAATGAAAGATGTTCGGAAGGTCACTCGGGGGTGTGATATTAAAAAATACGACCTTCGTTTTTTCACGACAAAAAACCAACCGCACAAAAGATTCATAAAATGCTTAATATAAAGGCATTGCGATAGTTTGAGGTCGGGCCTAATTTGCCCATGTCCATCACTACTGAATCTTTCCCTTGTCCATGTTCAAATCTATTCAAAACCACTTGACCAACCCCCTCCCTTTTGCTTATAAAAGAAGTGTTTTACCTTACCAAAAAAAAATGTAATTTGTTGAAGACTTCACCCCTCGCATTCTACAAGAATTACTAATAGTCAATCATCACCAACCACGAAGTCATGTCGGAAGAAAACCCTCCCGAAAATAATATTGAACCTGTTAACAAGAAGGAAACGTACGATGCTTCTCAAATCCAAAAACTGGAGGGATTGGAAGGCGTGCGAAAACGGCCCGACATGTACATTGGCGATACTCACGAACGGGGACTTCACCACTGTGTGTTTGAAATCATGGATAATTCTATCGATGAGGCACTGGCTGGTTATTGTTCTGAGATCAAGGTTGACGTACACAACGATGGGTCCTGCTCAATAGAGGACGATGGACGAGGGATTCCGGTCGATATGCACCCGAAGCACAATATGCCGGCATTGGAGTTAGTTTTAACGAATTTGCACGCTGGCGGTAAGTTTGGAAAGGGAGCCTATCAGGTTTCCGGTGGATTGCATGGTGTTGGAGCTAAGTGCGTGAATGCTTTATCCGAGTGGTTTGTCGCGGAGGTTCGTCGTGATGGGAAAGTCCACGCAATGGAGTTCGCTCGCGGTAAGACGACTCAAAACCTTAAGGTGATTGGTTCTAGCTCCCGGACGGGAACAAAGATAACATTCTTACCTGATCACGAAATCTTCACGGAAATAAGGGAGTTTAATTTTGACATTCTTGCCAAACGCCTTCGCGAACTGGCCTTTCTGAACCCTGGCCTTTCAATAAACTTGGAAGATGAGCGTATCGGCAAGCGTGAAAGCTTTAAGTTTGATGATGGAATTAGCCAATACGTAGCCTATCTTAACGAAAATAAAACGACGCTACACCCCGACCCCATTAGTTTTTCTGGTGAGTCGATCAACGAGAGTGGCGATGGTACCATTATTGTGGACATCGCCCTAATGTATAACGATGGATTCAGTGACCAAATCTATTCCTACGCCAACTCTATTCACAATGTAGAAGGCGGCACCCATCTCTCTGGTTTTCGTACTGCTTTAACTCGAGTGGTTAATGGTTATGCTAGCACCAATGATCTTATTAAGGATAAAGACCTTTCACTTTCGGGCGAGGATGTGCGTGAAGGACTAACTGCCGTCATATCGGTTAAAGTACCTGAACCGCGTTTTGAGGGACAGACCAAGACCAAGTTGTCCAACCGCGAGGTCGACGGTATCGTTCAGAAAATTGTTGGTGAAAAAATGAAATATCATTTCGAAACCAATCCCGACGAGGCGCGCGCCCTTATCAACAAGGTGGTTCATGCGGCGAGAGCTCGTGAAGCTGCCCGAAAGGCTCGAGAAACTGTCCGCAAGGGTGCTCTCTACGGGGGGGGGTTACCCGGGAAGCTTGCTGATTGTGCCGAAAAGGATCCTGCGAAGAGCGAGCTTTACATCGTTGAGGGTGATTCCGCTGGTGGTTCTGCAAAGCAAGGACGAGATCGACTCACGCAAGCCATCCTGCCTTTGCGCGGCAAGTTGATCAATGTTGAAAAAGCACGCTTGGACAAGGTTTTGAACAATGCGGAAATTCGAAGTCTTATTACTGCCGTTGGCACGGGTATTGGTGATCACGAAGGAGAGGGAGCCTTCGAAGTGGAAAAGGCTCGTTACCACAAGATTATCATAATGACTGATGCGGATGTTGATGGAGCGCATATACGAACTCTTTTGCTAACGTTTCTTTTTCGCCAGATGCGTGGTCTAATCGAGCACGGTTATGTCTATGTTGCCAGACCGCCTCTTTATAAGATTAAGCGTCGGAAAACCGAGCAATACATTGAGGATGATTCCGAAATGAGCCGAATACTTCTGCAATTGGGAACCGAAGACGTCACGCTCTTGCGAACGGAAGACAACAAAAGTTTTTCTGCAGAAGTGGTAAGGCAACTGGTCGAATCCCTATCAAGGCTGGAAACACTCGGATCCGGTGTCCGTCGCTATGGTTGCGACCTGCCTCGCTATCTTCGTCGACATGACAATCAATCCGGGAAACTACCCCGTTACATTGCTCGTATTCGGACAGGTAACAAAGAAGAATTTCGTTTCTTTCCGGATGCCGAAGCTCGCGAGGGTTTTTATGTGGGGCAAAATATCCCGCTGGAGGAACGCGAAGGAACCGTGAATAGTGAAATTGAGGTCGAAGGGCGGCTTGTGCGGAAGCGAATATCGGTTCACGAAATTTTCGAGTCTCATGAAATGGAAAAAATAGTTAAGGGCATCACCGAACAGGGCATCCGATTAGAAGATTTCGAAACCGATGGCGAGAATCCCAATTACAAGCTTGTTGAGAATTTTGGGCAAGAGGGAAAAGAGAACGAGATGGAGGTACGTTCCATCCTCGACGTACTTGAACATATTCGTTTGCTCGGACGCAAGGGATTACAGATTCAGCGCTACAAAGGTCTTGGGGAAATGAATCCCAAGCAACTCTTCGAGACAACCATGGATCCCAATACCCGAAGTCTTGTGAAAGTCGATATTGCCGATGCTGCGGCAGCAGATCATCTTTTCTCCATGTTGATGGGCGAAGACGTTCCCTCCCGTCGTGCATTTATCGAAGACAATGCTTTGAATGTGTCTTATCTGGACGTGTAACCCAGCAGCTATTTTGTTAAGTAGCGCCAGTAACCTTTCGACCACCAATCATCCCAACCAATAGATTCAAATGGAAGAAGTTTCCGAGCGTCTGATCCCAACCAATATAACGGAGATCATGCAAACCGCCTACATCGATTACTCGATGTCGGTAATTGTCAGTCGTGCCCTTCCCGATGTTCGAGACGGCTTCAAGCCCGTTCAGCGTCGTGTGCTCTACGCCATGATGCGCGAAGGTTTGCTACACAATCGTCCATATGACAAATGTGCCGGCGTTGTCGGCGAAGTGCTTAAAAATTATCACCCACATGGGGATGGTTCCGTGTACGATACTTTGGTAAGAATGGCACAACCATGGGTTATGCGCTATCCGTTGGTAGACGGACAGGGGAATTTTGGCTCTGTTGATGGTGATTCTGCAGCGGCCTACAGGTACACCGAGTGCCGTCTCACGCGTATTGCGGAAGAAATGTTGCGGGACATCGACGAGGACACCGTCGATTTTGCCCCAAATTACAAAGAGAGTTCGACGGAACCCACGGTTTTGCCTGCTGCCTTACCCAACCTTTTGATGAATGGGTCCACTGGTATTGCTGTTGGTATGACAACGAATATACCTCCTCACAATCTAGGTGAAATTATTGATGCGACGTGTGCCTTGATTAATGATCCATCCATCACGATCGATGAGTTGATGGAGCACCTTCCGGGTCCGGATTTCCCCTCTGGAGGAACTATTTCTGGTTCTGAAAGTATTCAATCCTACATGAAAACCGGTCGTGGCATTGTGCGCATGCGGGGAAGCATGGAGGTGGAAGAATTGCCTAGCGGTCGGCAACAAATTGTCATCACCCAAATACCCTATAACGCGAATCGAGCGACACTCGTAACGCGCATTGCCGATTTGGTTAAGGACAAGTTGCTAGATGGAGTAAGCGATTTACGCGACGAGTCTACCGAAACGACTCGTATCGTGGTTGAACTGAAGATGGGTGAGATTGAGCGGGTCACTCTCAACAAGCTTTACAAAATGACGGCTCTCGAAAGTTCCTTCGGCGTCATCCTACTTGCGATCGACAAGCGAAGGCCTAGGCAAATGAACATAAAGGAAATGCTCGAGTGCTATGTTGAGCATCGCCGCGAGGTTATTTTTCGTCGCACTCAGTTTCGCCTTCGTAAAGCTGAGGATCGAGCTCACATTTTGGAGGGCTATAAGATTGCCCTCGATAACCTTGACGAGTTCGTTCGCATCATTCGCGCATCCGCCAACAGGAATGAGGCAAAGGCAAAGTTGATGGAGAAATTCACTATTTCTGAGCGACAGACCAATGCCATCCTGGATCTTCGCCTCTATCAGCTTACGGGTATGGAGCGAGAAAAAATCGAGGAGGAATATGCCGGACTGATGGTTCTGATCGAAGGCTTTCGTGAAATCATTGGTAACGAAAGTCGTCTTCTCGAAGTAATCAAGGATGACCTTTTAGAAATGAAGGATGCTTATCCTTCACCCCGTCGTTGCATAATTACGGAGGCTGAAGGCGACATCAGAATGGAAGACCTAATTCCTAATGATGGTTGCGTAATCACCATCACTAAGAACGGCTTTATTAAGCGTACTTCGGTCGACGAATATCGTTCACAGCATCGCGGAGGCAAGGGGGTGATCGGCAGTGGACAAAGAGAAGAGGACCCCATCGACCAGCTCTTTACGGCTAATGCCCACGACACAATGATGTTCTTCATGAACAATGGCCGTGTATATGTGGAAAAAGTCTATGAGGTGCCTGAAGGGAGGCGAGACTCCAAGGGTCGCAGCATCGTCAATTTGCTTCAGATGCAAAAAAACGAAAAAGTCGCAGCAATGGTCTGTGTGGAAGATTTTGAGCAACCGGTGTCCCTCGTTTTATGCACTCGAAAGGGAGTCGTGAAAAAGACTCACCTCTCGGCATATCGCAACCATCGAAAAGGAGGACTTATTGGCATTAACGTGGATGAAGGCGACGCTGTCATTGAAGCCCGTAAGACCACGGGAGACGACCATATTCTTATGCTTACTCACAATGGTAAAGGTCTCCGTTTCCACGAAAACCAACTTCGGAATCAAGGCCGTGTTACCCGTGGCGTCCGTGGAATTCGATTACGCGAGGGAGATCATGTGGAGAGTATGCTGGTAGTTGACGACGAGCGACTACTTCTAATCGCCGGCACTAACGGTTTGGGGATAAGAACTGAATTTTCAGCTTTCCTTCCTCGCGGTGGAGAAGGTGAGGATAACACGCCTCGCAAGCGAGGCGGTTACGGTGTCATTGCTATGGACGCGAAGGCTCTTGCGGGTGCTTTAGCTGTTGATGAGGACGATGAGATAATGATGTTGACCCAGAAAGGTCAGGCCATTCGTTGCCCTGTGCTCCATATTCGTGAGACAAATAGAGGCACAAAGGGGGTTAAACTTGTGGACCTAGCTAAAGGCGACAAACTAATTGCGATTTCTCGCGTTGTTGCCATGCAAGAAGGTGATGACGAGGACCCTGAGGATTCGCCAATTGATACCGAACCAAATCAAGAGCTTTTAGAAGAGTCTGTCCCTGATGAGAATTCTCCTTCACCTGAACTTGCCGCCGAAGACGTCGCCGAGTCACGACCTCCACATGCGGAAGAAAGTAGCGACGGAGACGAGACATAGTATGTGTCGTAATTCAGCGAATGTGTCTTCAACTATCTTACCGATCAAACAGGGTTTCTTGAGTTAGAAGGCCACTTTTTTTTTGTCCTGAAGCACTAGCCTCGATCAACCACTCCAAGCTCGCATCGGCGATCTTTGGTTCCTCCGCTAACCTAGTAAGCAGAAGGGCTGAAGCCAAGGTGTCGTAAAGGGCACAATGATATTTTTGCCTGCCCGGCGGGCAAGACCTTAAGGCATTTTTTTCTAAATTGTCTCCCACGCCAAAGGTGCTGACCAAATGGGCAAGAGAATAATTGCCAATGTCGGGATATAGCTTTTTGTAAAGTCGAAGGGTATCTACCCATGGTCCCCAATTGAGATTCTGTTTTTCGCTCCGGATTGGGCGATAAGGCCATGTATCCTTCAATAAGTTTTCCTCAACACTTGCGTGATGAGCACAAAACACATCTACGGAATCTCTCAGTTCAGCAAAAAAGCGTTGTTTTTTCGGAAAAGATTCTAACCCTAATAAATCGCTCTGCCTAAGGCCATGTATCTCAATGCTTTTTGGGTGAAGTGTCCCCAAGGGGCTACACTGTTCTGTTTCTGTTGAGATTATTTGCGAATCCTTAATTACAACTACACCAAACTCCACCACTCCGGTACTGACTTCTCCTTCGAAATCAAGAACTGCGATTTTGGAATGAGTCCAACTCACGGCAAGGAACCGGTTGCCAAATTTTCAAAAGCCATCATATTGTTGATTAAACGCTATTATAGATCATGAACTTGGATCAATTTCAAAATCTTGCATTCGATTGGACTCGCGAAAGTGGCAAGTTGATCCTTGAACACTTTCGCGATCCAGATCTCAAGGTTGACCAAAAAAAAGACGCTTCTCCAGTAACACAAGCTGACCGTCAAGCCGAACAGGTGTTACGCGAGCGAATAAGCGAACACTTTCCGACACATGGCATTGTCGGTGAGGAGTTCGATTCTGTTCGCGAGGAAGCGGAATGGACTTGGTTGGTGGATCCGATTGACGGCACGAAAAGCTTTGTGGCAGGTGTCCCTCTCTTCGGTACCGTCTTGTGTCTGCAATTTAATGGCAAACCGGTTTTGGGTGCGATACACTTACCCGCCCTAGGAGACCAGTTGCTTGTTGGCGATGGCAACGTGGCTTTACTGGATGGCAATAAAGTGTCTGTTCGCGAGTCTGGCCCATGTGGCGAATGGGTTATTCTGACATCAGATGAAAGAGACATACCAACTCATCGCAGCGAAGTCGGTTGGAAGAGTCTGTTGAAAAACGTTGCCTACTGTCGAACATGGGGAGACTGTTACGGCTATTACTTGGTGGCCACCGGAAAGGCCGATGTAATGTTGGATCCCATTGTCAACCCGTGGGATTTTCATGGTGCAATTCCTATCATTCAAGGAGCGGGCGGAAAAATAACAAACTGGATTGGCGAGGAAGCCGCAGGTAGTGACTCAACGGTTGCCGCAAGCTCAGAAATACATAGCACGGTTCTTTCTTTCCTAAATCATTGAATTCAATTCCCCAGATGATCAAAGAGTCAACATGTCAACTTCGCTTTTCGTGACTACGAATGGAGCGGGCGAAGGGATTCGAACCCTCGACATCCACCTTGGCAAGGTGGTGCTCTACCAACTGAGCTACGCCCGCATATTATTATTTATATCTCTGTATATTACTAACCTTGCGTCAATTGGAAAATGTAACGTCAAGTTTGCTTAAACATTAAATCTGCTTTGCAAAATCCTAACGCTGCCATTAGTCGGCTTGTTTTAAAATGACACGGCTGTTTCGCAACTTTCAATTTCGGATTTCCCAAAAAGTGCTTTTAGTCCCCATGTTAGTTTCATGGAGTGCTTTGTGTGGGACAGTCGAAGAAACGCGCTTGAGTCTGCAATTTGCTTTAAACGAGAGTGCTGCCTCAGACGCCCTGAAGGTGGGTCTGCCTCGTATTGCTATTTCGTTATACAAGGACGCTTTGGAGTATGCGGCGAAGGCACAAGTCCCGCAGAGTCAGGCCCGCAAACTTCGCCTTGGGTTGACTTCTTCCTTCTTGGCGATTGGCGAAATCGAGCTAGCGAAAGAAGAGTTGAAAATACTTGAGCACTCTGGCGCACAAAGTGATGAGGCATTGCTGCATCTTGCCCTAATTTCCTTTCTAGAGAGAGATGTCGAAGGTCTTAGGAAATTGATGTCGGAGCTAAAACCTGAAGACGTGAGTGAGGGAAATCGTTCTTGGGTTGTATTCTTGCAAGGGATGGCCGCTTCCTCTGCGGCCGCATCGGAAGCTCTCTATTCTCAGTCGCTCAAGATGGCGATTACTCTTGAGCGTCGAGCGGATTTTAGGCTTTTGCGTTATCGCAATGAAATTTTAGAGACTGGAGGAAGTGAAGTACTGGCCGCTAACCTCAAGCGACAAATGGAGGAATTTCGCGGTCGTTCCGCCGGTCAAGAATTTGCCGTACAATATGTTATGGTACTCAACTCTCTTGGCAAGAAAGTCGATGCACTTGAGGAATTGAGACGCCAGCTTGAATTAGTGGGTAATGAAAAAGGTATTTGGCGAGATCGCTTGCTTTTGCTTTACGGAGTTTTATCATCACCTGAAGACGATACGGGACGAGCCGTACTTGAATCGCTTGTAGAGACTGGAACAAATCATGAATGGATGGGAATGGGGCTTCGTTTGTTAACTAGCCGGTTTGAGATAAATGAAAAAATCACATCATTTTTGGACAATATCTTAAAATTGCCGGACCATAAATTATACGAAACAATTCTCGTCATGAGGTTAAAGCTCGCATTGGAGCTTAAGCAAAATGCCGTAGCGGAGAGATGCGCTCTGCAGATAATGGAGGAATTTCCAGGATCACCACAAAAACCTGACGCCATTAGAGCTCTTGCCGCAGCGGCATGGAGGGGGAATCCCCCAAAATATCGTTTGACCGCCGATTTCCTTAGGAGATTGAGTAAATTGGAAGAAAAGCCCGAGGAACGGAACCGTCTTTCATTGCAAGTGGCCGATTGCCATTTTCTAGCGGGTGACTACGATAGTGCGGCAGCCTTATATCTGGAAGTGCATTCATCTGCTAAAAGCCATTTGATTTCCGATAGGGCTCTTTCTCGAGCAATCAATTCATTTTTGGCAACAGACGACATAGATAAATCAATTGATTTGCTGGATGAATTCTCAAATGTGAAGGGTTCTAAAGAGTTACTTTGGAAAGCAGAGTGGAATCTGCTGGTGCATTTGAGAGAACACAATCATCTGAAGATTGCGTCAGAAAGAACTCGTCTGCTTTTAAATAATAAAGAAAAGTTAGTGCCTAGAGATTTGACAGTTCGTCTACTTTGGATGGATGCAAGCTTGGCTTTGCAGATGAACAAGCCTGAAGAGGCGTTAAAAAAATCTGATAGAGTGATTGATTTTTTAACAGAGGCTGAAGGTTTACCTGCCGATTTGGATAACCAAGTAAGGGCTCAAGTCTTGTTGACGAAGGGAAGAGCTTTTTTGGGATCTAGTCAGGAAACTCAAGCGGCGGAAATTTTCGCCAATTTGCACCTCGCATATCCCCATTCTGACGAATCGGCGTTTTCATATCTAGTTGAGGCATATCATCACGCATCAAGAAATCGGCTCGATGAGGCACAACGCAATCTTCTGCGTTTGGCAGACGGATTCAAGAAGAGTCAATATGCACCTAGAGCCCTGTATGAAGCAGCCCTTCATCTTGAACGACGGGGTATGGATGAAAATTTAAAAGAGGGCGTAGATTTACTGGAGCGCTTGATCCAGGAGTATCCCGACGACGAACTTGTTTTCTACGCACGTCTTCGCCAAGCCAATTTGCTTCGCCGGCGGAATGAGTTTGGGTCGGCACTCGAATTATGTAAACAACTGCTCGGCAATAATCTTTTCAGGGATCACCCCGAAAGAAAATCCGCTTACATGTTAAGAGCTGACTGCCTTTTAGCTCTTGCTCGAAATGATCGTCAAAAACTTTTTGAAGTTGCCGAGGCTTATGCCGAGCTCAAAAGTTTACAAGGGCATTCTCCCGAGATGCATGCAGAAGCTGCGTACAAGGAAGGTTTGGTTTTCCGAAGGATGGAAGACGTGACAAGGGCTAAAGTTATATACTTTCGAGATATAATAAAATTCTTTTTATCTGACATCAATCGATTTTCAGATGTTAAGGCCTCGGGCAAATATTGGATTTCTCGCAGCTTGCTTGATTTGGGAGAGATTCTCGACAGGGAGGGGGATTCGAATGGTGCAAGAAGTGTATATCAGATGTTGTTGGCACATGGTTTGCCGGGACGTAATCTTGCCCGAGCTAGATTTTCACCAAACGAAAACTAAAGCAGTTCCCCAGTGCCATGAAATATCTGAATATTTTTGATGTCGCAGGTCTTGTGGCATGGCCGTTGCTCGGGATGGCTGTCTTTGGGATGACGGTTTTTTTTGAGCGAACAACCTTTTTCCAAAAAGTTCAAATTAACGCGAGTGATTTTCTCGATGGGATTATCAATTTGTTAAAAAAAAATAGATCTCTAGAGGCTCTTACACTTTGCGAAGAAACACGGGGTCCTGTCGCTGCTTTAGTCCGTGCAGCGTTACTCCATAGAAATAATTCCAAGCAAGAAATGCAAGAGGCGATTCAGTCTGTAGCGATGCTTGAAATTCCGATATTGGCTAAGCGTCAAAGACTCCTCGGCACTGTTGCGGGATTGTCTCCAATGCTTGGTTTGCTTGGAAGCGTTTTGTCTTGTCTGGACTCCCTTCAAAAACTTGGGTCGCCAGTGACTGCAGTAAATCTCAACCCCAATTTTTCCTCGGCATTATTAACTACTGCTTTAGGATTATCGATTGCGATGCTTGCATATTGCGGTAAAGAATTTCTCCGATCCCGAGTGGATTCAATCATCCGTGACATGGAGTGGTCTGCTCATGGGATCTACAGGTATTTGACGCTAGAAATACACGACGACCAGCAGGTGTCCCCATCGATTGCTTCGGAGGCTGATTCTTCTTGAAATCAACTCTCAAGCGTTTTGAGTTTTTAGATGATCGCACACGAGCTCGCCGAGCTCCCTTTTCTGCCCCCTTTCTGGACCTTATTCTGTTGTTTGGCTTTTCTTTATATTTAAGCCAAAATCAGCAGTTGAAATCTCAAGGCATGGCAGTTGAACTGCCGTCAGCTTCAACTGGGTCAGAAATTATCGATAGTAGGTTATGCCATGGAACTCTTTTCATCGGGATAAACGGGATGATATTTCTCAATGGAGAACGGCTATCCTTCGAGACATTAGATCAAGCACTGATTCGTTTGAAAAAGCCCGCGTCGGGAAATCTAAGCCTGCTAGTTCGGGCCGATCGGGAGGTGAGGATCGAGTCATTCGTACGAATCTGCGATATGTTGCGTGCCCGAAGGGTTGAAACTATTCTCGTGGGCGTAAATCCAAAAGATTCATTTCTACCATGAATGCATTGTTTGGTAACGGTTTGTTTTTTGCGATACTTTCGATTGTTTTTGCAGGAGCTTTTACCGTCGCACAAATTTATGAGCCATTTAAGACCTACGGGCTGCCTGCCCAATCTATGGATCCACAACCTTGGGTCCGAATGGAGCCACCTTCGTCAATTCTCTTGGACAATTTGTTATTCTTAGATTCATCCATCATTTATTTACCAAGCGACTATTCCGAAGGAACTTCTGATCTTTCAACACGCCTACCGGCTTCACCGGGACTGGACTCATATCCTCCATCTTTTGCTGTAGGCGATCCGTGGGTAGAGGCTTTGACGGAACGCGAAATGCTGTTGCCGCCATCGACCAATAATATTTTAAGCTCAACCTTCCTGAGGCGGCCTCTCTCAACCTTTGGCAAGTCAGAGAAGCCACTTTTTGCCAAATATGAACACACCCATCCCATTCTTCACGTTTTTGTGCATGGTCGGCAGAACCCCGTTATTTCTCTTCCCTTCCCCTTGACAAACCTGAAGCAAGTGGGGGATGGGGAACTATGGCGAAAAGTGGAGTGTGTCTTTACGATACTCAACAACACTTTAGCTGGTCCACCCGTATCGGCGAAATCTTCAGGCAATGAAATTGTAGATGAACTTTTGTTGAGCGAGATTCTCGAACTTGCTCCTTCAATGGCTTTGGCGGATGGTTACTACCTTGCAACCGTTGCCCCTTGATTTTAGCGAACTTTTGTAAAGTTCGGAATACTCTTGACGAGATTCGGTTTTCTCGTCTTGATATTCCACTTCGATTTACCCTGAATTCCAGCTTCAGCTTTTTGTCCACCCTTGTAACCTCGATTTACATCTCACTTGTGACTCATGCTTTTTCTCGCCCATGTAGCTCAGTTGGTAGAGCGCGTCCTTGGTAAGGACGAGGTCGGCGGTTCAAGTCCGCTCGTGGGCTCCACGCAAAATTTTTCATAGTTTAAAATACTTTAACAAAACCGCACTAATGGCCAAAGAAAAGTTCGAACGCACAAAACCTCATGTTAACGTCGGCACGATAGGTCATGTGGATCATGGTAAGACCACATTGACTGCTGCTATTCTTCACGCACAATCCAAAAAAGGTTTTGCCCAGATAAAAAGTTATGCTGATATCGCAAAAGGAGGGACCGTTCGCGACTCTTCCAAAATTGTGACTATTGCCCTGTCTCATGTTGAGTATGAGTCGGACAATCGTCACTATGCGCATGTCGATTGCCCGGGGCACGCCGATTTCGTCAAAAACATGATTACTGGAGCTGCTCAAATGGATGGAGCCATCCTTGTTGTTGACGCCACGACTGGACCAATGCCACAGACCCGAGAACATATATTATTGGCCCGTCAAGTTGATGTACCTAATGTCGTTGTTTTTCTCAATAAATGCGATCTCATGCAAGGTGACGATGAGGAACTTGTTGAGTTGGTAGATATGGAAATACGGGATTTGCTTAGCAAGTATGAGTTTGACGGAGACAACGCCAAAATCATTCGGGGCTCAGCAACTAAGGCACTTGAAGATGATGAGAGTGAGCTAGGTCTTCCCGCAATCCAGCAACTAATGGAAACCATCGATAGCGAAATTGAAGAACCAGTTCGCGATGTTGACAAACCTTTTTTGATGTCAGTTGAAGATGTCTTCTCTATAACTGGACGAGGAACAGTTGCCACAGGCAGAATAGAGCGTGGAAGGGTTAAGGTCGGCGAGGAAGTCGAGCTTGTCGGACTTGTCGATTCTATCAAAACTATCTGTACGGGAGTTGAAATGTTTCGCAAGGAACTTGGGCAAGGACAAGCCGGTGACAATGTCGGAATGTTGCTTCGAGGAATTGAGAAAGATGATGTTCAGCGTGGTCATGTAATTGCTAAGCCAGGCACCATAAAACCGCACGCCAAGGCCAAAGCTCAAATTTATGTGCTGAATAAAGATGAAGGTGGTCGCCACACCCCGTTTTTCAAGGGCTATCGCCCCCAATTCTTTTTTGGCACTGCCGATGTTACTGGCGTTGTAGAATTACCTGAGGGTGTTGAGATGGTTATGCCTGGAGACAACTTAGGGGTGAGCATAGAATTGCAAAAGCCTATAGCGATGGAATCTGGACAACGTTTTGCCATCCGCGAAGGAGGCAAGACAATAGGAGCCGGTAACATTACTGATGTTCTCGAGTAGTACCGATTTTTTCATCTGTTTTATTTCCAAACTATGCTCACCGGGTCTCGAGGGATTTATGTTTCCAATGTTAGAGATTCGGGAGAATAGCTCAATTGGCAGAGCAACGGTCTCCAAAACCGTAGGCTGAGGGTTCGAGTCCCTCTTCTCCCGCCATTTTCTTCTCAAATTAATTAGTACTTTGAATCCTTTTCGAAAAATACGTTCTTTTTACGCTGAAACCGTAATTGAACTTAAGCGCGCCACATGGCCGACCCCATCTGAGTTGCGGGAATCCACGGGGGTCGTAATCGCAGGCGTCGCCGTGCTGGGCTTTTTTATATCAGTAGCCGACTTCTCGCTTTCGTCTTGGGTCGATTATGTCACTAGTTTGCTCCGAAGTTAAGTCCGTATCGAATTTGTAAATAAGATGACCGATACAGTTTCAAGTAAACCTCGTTGGTACGCAGTTCAATGCCTATCTAACCACGAAGACAAAGTGAGACGTTTTCTGACTCGTTTTCGTGAGGATGACGAAAACTTTTCTAAGCACCTTAAGGAGATATTGGTTCCGATTGAAACTGTATCAGAGGTTAAAAACGGTCAAAAAAAGCAACGTGACCGCAAGTTTTACCCGGGATATGTATTCGTCGAGATGCACCTTTTTGATACAGAGGGGAACTTGTTGAAAGAACCTTGGTACAAGGTTAAAGATACCGATGGCGTAATTAATTTTATAGGACGCGCCAATCCTACACCACTTCGCGAAGACGAAATAGGACATATCTTGAGGCAAGTAGAAGAAGCTAAAGGAAAGGAAGTTCCAAAAGTTCAATTCGAACTTGGGCAGCTCGTCAAGATTCTGGATGGGCCTTTCATAAATCTGACAGGTGACATTGAGGAGATTGACGCGGAAAAAGGTAGCTTGAAAATTTCAGTTTCTATTTTCGGTCGATTTACACCTGTAGAGTTAGAATTCTGGCAGGTAGAAAAAGCGGACGAAACCTAATTCAACTTAATTTATCATGTCCAAAAAGGCAGTAGGAGAAATTCGTTTGCAACTACCCGCAGGTGCGGCCAATCCCGCACCACCCGTAGGCCCGGCTCTGGGTTCCCAAGGTGTAAACATAATGGAATTCTGCAAAGAGTTCAATGCACGCACGAAAGACCAGTCCGGTCTCATCCTTCCTGTCGCCATAACCGTGTATGCCGATCGATCCTTCAGTTTCATACTGAAGTCGCCACCTGCCGCAGTGCTTTTAAAAAAGGCAGCCGGTGTACCAAAAGGTTCGGGCACGCCCAATCGGGATAAAATCGGTAAGGTTACTATGGCTCAGGTGAAAGAAATTGTGGCCACAAAGAAGGCTGACTTAAATGCCAGAGATGAAGATGCGGCGTGCCGCATCATTGCCGGCACTGCCCGTAGCATGGGTATTGAAATTGCCAACTGAACACAAAGGAACATTGATACCTTTTTCATCTTTATTTTTTGAATAACCATGTCCAACCCAAGTAAAAGATATCTATCTGCGACCAAGAAGGCCGACCTTTCCCAACCTCATCTGCTGGATCAAGCAATTGAAGTGCTAGACCAAATGGAAAAAGTTAAGTTTGACGAAACCGTTGAACTTTCGGTTGCATTAGGAGTAGACCCAAAACAAACTTCTCATTCAGTTCGCGGGACGGTAAACTTGCCTCATGGAAGCGGCCGTAAAGTAGTTGTAGTTGTGTTCACTGAAAAGCCTGAAGAGGCTAAGTCTTCGGGGGCTGATATCATCGGCTTGGACGACTTGGTCGCCAAGGTGAAAGATGGTTGGTGCGACTTCGATGTGGCAATCGCTACTCCAGAAGCGATGAAGAAGGTTAGGTCGGTAGCACGCGTACTTGGACCTCGAGGGTTAATGCCAACCCCGAAAGCTGGTACTGTAACTGACGATGTGAATTCGGCCGTTCAAGCCGTTAAAGCAGGTCGAGTTGAATTTAAAATGGACAAGACTGGTGCCCTTGCCGTAATTTTAGGCAAGCGTTCGTTTAGTCCAACGCAGTTGGTTGAAAATGCCCTCGTGGCGATAAAGGCAATTGTTGGAGTCCGGCCCGATGGTTTCAAGGGGCGTTATATACGCCGAATGAGCATCTGTAGCACGATGAGCCCTGCGATTTCCCTCGACAATTCTGTCTTCTCCCAGCTTTGACAGGCTCTGCTTTTGTATTAAATTTATCAAGCAATTGACCTAATGAGACCTGAAAAAAAATTCCTTGCTGTAGAAGTTTCAGCACATCTTGAAAAGTCCGACTATGTTTTTCTGGCTGATTTTACTGGGCTCACCGTTGATGATTCCGACGAACTTCGCGGTGAGCTTTCCTCCTTAGGAGCGGAGTTTCACATCGTTAAGAACAGTGCACTCAAGTTTGCCGCAGCTGAACGTAACATCTCGATTTCAGATGAGTTTCTTGTTGGTCCCACTGCTATCGTTACTGGGGGTGACCCCTCAGGTGCTGCCAAAGTTTTGAAGTCTTTTACGAAGTCAAAGCAAAAACTCTCCGTTAAAGTCGGATCTTTGGGTGATAGGCAACTTACAGCGAAAGAAGTTTCCATTTTAGCTGATTTGCCAAACCTTGAAACGCTACAATCTCAACTTCTTTCTCTTTTGGGTACTCCCGCCACTCGACTTGTTACATTATTCAACACCCCGGCTAGACAATTTGTAACTGTCCTTGCAGCCAAAGCTGACGAGGTCGATTAATCAAGAACAACACTTTCCTGCCTTCGCCTCTCTGACTTTAAGGTCTGAGGCGTTGGCGCAATCAATAACCACCAACCTTGAAGAAATTAGGGGAATTAACCCTTAAATGTCAGTTCAACGACGCTAATCCTATTCAAGGCAAGTAGGTAAAATACAATGGCAGAGATAAATAAGGAACAAGTAATTGACTGGCTCAGTGGTCAGTCAGTCATCGAAATCGCAGAGTTGGTCAAAGAGCTCGAAGAAAAATGGGGAGTAAGTGCGACAGCGCCCGCGGCTGTTGCA
>JACNJI010000170.1 GCA_014382645.1 Verrucomicrobiota bacterium
TACAGGTCTGTTTCAGCGAGGACGGTGGTCTCACTTGGCAAGACCAGCGTCATGACAAGACACTCATAGAGCCCACTTGCCAAGCCAGCATACGCAGGCTCCGATGGCCTGCCAAGGAAAGTCCCGGAGTAATCCTCTTCTCCAATCCAGGAAGCACGAACAAGAGAGACAAGCTGACCATCCGGGCTAGCTATGACGATGGAGCTACTTGGAAACATTCGCGTGTACTCTATCCCGGCGGCAGCGCCTATTCCTGTCTGGCCGTCTTGAAGAACCAAGAGATAGGCAACCTCTACGAGAAAGATGGTTACAAACGCATCGTCTTCGTCCGATTCGATTTGGATTGGGTCGAAAACGGCACTTCAAGAAACAACAATCCCATGGCTCGCGGATACACTATACCCACCTTGGACCTTTCCGCACAAACTCACAGACAAGTGGTCGTTGATCGCGAAACAGGACAATATCTTGGTCACCCGACCACCGTCCTGTTGGAAGACGGCAAGACCATGTTGATCGTATATCCAAAGGGGCATGGCAAGGGGGGCATCGCCTATAAAAGGAGTTCGAATGGTGGAAAGACATGGAGCGATCGACTCCCCACGCCCAAGAACTGGGCCACCAGCAGGGAAGTGCCAACCATTCATCGCGTGGTGGATGCCCAGGGCAAGAAGCGCCTCATCATGTGGTCGGGGCTTTACCCCGCTCGTCTGGCTGTGAGTGAGAACGATGGAGCCAACTGGAGCCAACTGAAGCAAGTAGGTGACTGGGGCGGAATCGTGGTAATGGGTTGCCTAGAGAAGCTGGAGACGGGCAAAGGCAACTACATGGCCATGTTCCATGACGACGGACGATTCTTCACAGAACAGCCGATGCGCCAAAACCCCGTAATGTTCACATTGTACAAGACCTTCTCCAAGGACGGAGGTCTTACCTGGTCGAACCCGGAAAACATTCTGGCCCGTACCGACGTCCACCTGTGCGAACCCGGAATCATCCGCTCCCCAGATGGCAAGCAACTAGCGGTATTGTTGCGTGAAAACAGTCGTCGGCGAAACTCGTATGTCATCTTCTCCAATGACGAAGGAAATACCTGGACGAATCCACGCGAATTACCTGCATCTCTTACCGGCGACCGACATACCGGCAAGTACACTGCCGACGGTCGACTCTTCATCTCCTTTCGCGACACCACGCACGACACACCCACCAAAGGCGACTGGGTGGCTTGGGTCGGCACTTACGAAGATATCGTAAAAGGAAATGAAGGCCAGTACCGGGTGCGCTTGATGGACAACACCAACCGTTGGGATTGCGCCTACCCTCCGGTGGAGGTATTGCCCGACAACACTATCGTGACCACCACCTACGGTCACTGGGCCAAGGGAGAGAAACCATATATTGTATGTGTGCACCTAAAACTTAGTGAACTTGATGCCATGGCAAAAAGGAAAGATTTTCTGAAATAAAGCTGGGATTGCAACCATACCTACCGGACAAAAGAAATAGCACCGCATGAAACTAACAGGCCTTATCGCTGCACCGCACACTCCCTGCAACGCAGACTATTCACTGAACACGGAAGCAGTGGCCAAACAGGCTTGGCATCTGGCGGACACAGGAGTGAAAGGAGTGTTCGTCGGAGGCACCACGGGCGAATGCCACTCCTACTCTACGGCAGAACGCATCGAGTTATTCAAGACATGGGGTTCAGAGGCAAAAGCAAACGGGCTCGTCAACATAGCGCACGTCGGTCACAACAATCTGCCGGATGCTCAAGCCTTGGTAAAAACGGCTCAAGCCTCGGAAGCGGATGCCATCGGGGCAATGGCTCCGAGCTTCTTCAAGCCTGGAAGCGTGGACGAACTGATCGATTGGTTTGCCTTGATCACGAAAGCGGCTCCGGAACTACCTTTCTATTTCTATGACATCCCGTCCATGACCGGAGTGAGTCTAGATACGGCGGATTTCCTTAGACGAGGCCGCGAACGAATCCCATCGCTCGCAGGAGTGAAATTCACCAACCCGGACCAAGAATTGTTGAAGGAATGCATGCAAGTGGAAGACGGCTCCTTCGACATCCTTTTCGGTACGGATGAAAAACTAATCGAGGGTCTGGAGATCGGTTGTCGCGGAGCCGTTGGCAGCAGTTACAATTTCGCCGCAAAAATCTATCATCCCATATTGAAAGCCTATGAGCAGGGAGATTTGGAAACTGCCAACCTATGGCAAGACCGTTCGATTCAGACCATAGATACCATCACCGCCCATGGTTACCTGCCAGCGACCAAGGCAGTGATGGACATGCTCGGAGTGGCATGCGGACCCGCTCGCCCCCCCTTGGTCAACCTCACCGAAACCGCCAAAGCCTCACTGAAAGCCGAACTGGAAGAGATCGGTTTTTTTGACTGGGTTTCGTGATTAGAAAAAACGCTTCAGCCAACCGGCGTCACCTTCCACATTTCTAAATACCGGAAAGACTTGAAGAAGTTCCGCCAACATGAAAAAGCTTGGATAAACCTATTTATTCCCCAACAGATTGATTTCACATTGCAATGAAAGCCCTAGTAAAACAAGAACCGGAGTCAGGCCTTTGGCTTCAGGACGTGCCGGAACCTACAGTTGGCGACAATGACGTCCTGATAAAGGTCAATCGCACGGGCATCTGCGGGACTGACCTCCACATATACAACTGGGATGAATGGGCTCAAGAGACCGTCCCCGTCCCCATGGTCGTGGGACATGAGTTCGTGGGGGAGATAGTGGAAGTGGGAAGAAACGTGAGAGACTTTCACCTTGGCGAAATAGTCAGCGGCGAAGGCCACGTAGTCTGCGGGCATTGCCGTAACTGCATGGCGGGACGAAGACATCTTTGCAACGACACCGCGGGCATCGGAGTAACGCGACCGGGAGCTTTTGCCGAATTCATATCACTTCCGCAAACCAACGTGTGGGCGCATAGCCCGAACATCGATCTCGACGTGGCTTCCATTTTCGATCCCTTCGGCAACGCCACTCACTCTGCCTTGAGCTTCCCCGTGCTTGGGGAAGACGTGCTGATCACGGGAGCCGGCCCAATCGGCATAATGTCCGCCGCCATAGTCAAGCATGCCGGCGCCCGACACGTCGTCATCTCCGACGTAAACCCCTATCGGTTGGAATTGGCGAGAAAGATGGGGGTTACTTCCGCAGTAAACGTCACCGAACAGTCTATTACTGAAATTCAGAAAGAACTAGGCATGGAGGAAGGGTTCGACGTGGGACTTGAGATGAGCGGAAACTCCAGCGCCTTCAACGACATGATATCCAACATGTGCCACGGCGGCAAAATTGCACTGCTCGGAATCCCCGAAAAAAACATGGTCATCGACTGGAACGCCGTTGTATTCAACATGCTTACGATCAAGGGTATCTACGGTCGTGAAATGTACGAGACTTGGTACAAGATGACAGTGATGCTGCAGAGCGGTCTCAACATCGCGCCCGTCATCACCCACCGATTCAAATTCGATGATTTTCGGGACGGTTTCGAAACAGCCCTCAGTGGGGAAAGCGGCAAAGTCTTATTGGAGTGGTAATCATGTACGGGAAGTGCCGGCAGCAACTGAAGACTGAAATCGACGACATTCGCGCCGCCGGCCTGTACAAGTCGGAGCGCATCATCGACTCCCCCCAGTCCGCCAATGTGGGAGTGGGACGCAAAGCTCCCGTGCTCAACCTTTGCGCCAACAACTACCTTGGTTTGGCGAACCATCCCGACGTCATCTCGGCGGCCCACGAAGCACTAGACGAATGGGGTTATGGCCTCGCCAGCGTACGTTTCATTTGTGGAACGCAAACCATACACAAGCAACTGGAGGAAAAGCTCACGACCTTTCTCGGAACAGAGGACACCATTCTCTACACCTCCTGCTTCGACGCAAACGGCGGGCTATTCGAAACCCTGCTGGGTCCGGACGATGCCGTGATCTCCGACGAACTCAACCACGCATCAATCATCGATGGCGTGCGCCTCTGCAAAGCAGCGCGTTTCCGTTACAAGAACAATGACATGGACGACCTCGAGGCACAGCTGGTGGCAGCCAAAGATGCTCGCCGAAAGCTCATTGTCACCGACGGCGTTTTTTCGATGGACGGCTATCTCTCCAACCTCTCCGCCATCTGCGACCTTGCCGACGAGTACGACGCCTTGGTTATGGTGGACGACTCGCATGCCGTCGGCGTCATGGGCAAGCGCGGTCGAGGCACCCACGAACACCAAGGAGTGATGGGACGAATCGACATCCTGACGGGCACGCTGGGGAAGGCTCTCGGTGGCGCCAACGGAGGTTACACCAGCGGACGAGCGGAAATCATCGAATACCTCAGGCAACGCTCTAGACCTTACCTTTTTTCCAACACCGTAGCGCCCAGCATAGTGGCCGGCTCCATAAAAGCCATCGAACTACTTACGGAGCCTACGGAG
>JACNJI010000291.1 GCA_014382645.1 Verrucomicrobiota bacterium
TGGCCATCACGTCGCCGCCGAGGCCGGGGATGCGCATCTTCAGGCCCTTGAGATCGTCCGAGGAGTTGATTTCCTTGTTGAACCAGCCACCCATCTGGACGCCGGTATTGCCGGCCATGACGCATTTCAGACCGTACTTGCCGGCGAGTTCGTCCCACAGGGCTTGGCCGCCGCCGAAGCGGATCCAGGCGTTGATCTCGGTATAGGTCAGCCCAAACGGAACGGAGGTGTAATACGCCCAGCCCGGGTGCTTGCCTTTCCAGTAGTAATCCGCGGCGTGATAGGCCTGTGCGTTGCCCGAGGCGACCTCATCGAACGAATCGAACGCGTCCCAGAATGTTGCAAGAGCTTTCCCAGTCGCCTGCTGCGAAGAAAATAATGTCTCCGTCTTCTACGAAGAGATCTTCCCGAAGCTTGTCTTGCTCGGACTGTGAGAGGAATTTGAGGATGGGCGATTTCCAATCGCCGTTTTCAGACTTGATGAATGCCAGTCCTTTGGCTCCGAGAGACTTGGCGGTTTCCTCAAGGTGCTTGAGCTCTCCTTGCGTGAGGTCGGCCAACCCTTTGGCATTGAATGCCTTTACTGAGCCACCGCTTGCGATCGTACCGGAGAAGACTTTGAAATCAGATTCCCGAAAGGTTTCGGAAAAGTCTTGTATTTCTAGGCCGAAACGCATGTCGGGCTTGTCCGAACCGAAGCGGTTCATGGCTTCCTCAAAGGGCATTCGAAGAAAGGGGGTCTCTATTTCAGTTCCCAGAGTTTCTTGCCAAACTCTTTTCAACAATCCCTCGATCAGGGCGTACATGTCTTCGCGGTCGATGAACGACATCTCGACGTCCACCTGGGTGAACTCGGGTTGACGGTCTGCCCGCAGATCCTCGTCGCGGAAGCAGCGCGCCAACTGGTAGTAGCGCTCCACGCCCGCGACCATTAACATCTGCTTGTATTGCTGAGGCGACTGGGGGAGGGCATAGAACTTGCCGGGGTTGAGGCGACTGGGGGCGAGGAATTCGCGAGCTCCTTCCGGGGTGCTCTTGAATAGCATGGGCGTTTCAACATCGAGAAAGCCATTGGCGTCGAAATAGTCGCGGATGGCTTTGCTAGCCTTATGGCGAAGTTTGAGAGTCTCGAAGTTTTTTGGTCTTCGAAGATCCAGGTAGCGATGGGCGAGTCGCAACTCCTCGCCTACCCGGTCTCCCTCGTCGTCCATCGGGAAAGGAGGCGTCTTTGACTGATTGTGGATGATCAACTCGGCGACGTGGATCTCCACTTCTCCCGTGGGGAGGTTGGCGTTTACGGTATCACCATCTCGTTCGCGGACTTCACCGGAGGCTTGGATTACGCTTTCGGGTTTCAGTTGGCTGAAAACCTTTGCGAGCTCTGAGTTCTCGGGATCCAGTACGAGCTGGGTTTTGCCTTCGCGATCCCTGAGGTCGATGAAGAGAATTCCTCCGTGATCTCGTACGGAGTCGATCCATCCTGCGATGTTGGCGGAGGATCCGGCGTCGGCTTTGCGGAGTTCGTTGCAGTGATGAGTGCGTTTCATAGTTTCTTTGAAATACGGAAAAGCCTTGGCATCATATAGAAAGCAGGCGTCATGGCAAGTGCGATGCCGGATTTGATTTTTTCGAAAAAGGCATGCAATGGGATGCTCGAGTTTTCCTAGTTGGCCTTTTTTCTCGCCAAAGAGTTCATTCATTCGTTGCTTCTGAGAATATGAACAACCGATATGTGGTAATTATGGCGGGCGGACGCGGAGAACGTTTTTGGCCCCAAAGCCGTTTGCGTCGTCCCAAGCATCTCTTGCCTATCGTGGGAGACGAGCCCATGCTCGCGCAGACAGTGAATCGTCTTGGCGGCTTGGTTCCGCTCGAAAACATTTTCGTGGTCACGAACTCCGAGCAGCGGGATGCAGTGCTTGAAACTTGTCCGAATCTTTTGCCCGAGCGGGTAGTTGGAGAACCGGAGGGAAGAGACACCGCCGCAGCCGTTGCTCTTTCGGCTTTGCTTGTTCAGCGAGAGAATTCCTCCGCCGCTTTTGCGATGTTACCTGCGGATCACGTGATCGAGGACAACGCAGGTTTCCGAACCATCCTCGATTCGGCTTTCGAGGCGGCCGAAACTCAGGATTTACTTGTCACGATAGGTATTCGACCAACCGAACCAGCCACAGGTTACGGCTATATACAACGCGGGGAACCTTGCGGTGAACCCGGCGGGCGAACTCTCTACAACGCCGTTCGCTTCGTTGAAAAACCTGATCGAGAGACCGCCGAGAGTTACATTGCCTCAGGCGATTATCTTTGGAATGCCGGCATGTTTGTCTGGCGCCCCGAGGTGATCCTGAAGGCCATTGCGAGCCACGCTCCCGATCTTGCCAAAGGTATTAAGGCACTCGATGATGCCTGGACCGAAGAGGCTTCTCTAGACGAAGCCATGCAGTCCGTTTACCCTACGTTGACCAAGATATCAGTGGATTTCGCTGTTATGGAAAAGGCCGAGAACGTGGCGGTGCTGGAATCCGCGTTCGACTGGGACGACGTGGGCGAGTGGCCCGCGATCGAGCGTCACTTCCCTGCGGATGAAATGGGAAACGTCTTTCGAGGGGCAGGCCTCGCCTTGAAGTCCAAGGGCAACGTGACCTATGCCGAGGACGGTCACTTGGTGGCTTTGCTCGGTGTGGATGATCTCATCGTCGTGCAGTCCGCCGACGCCACTTTGGTTTGCCGGAAGGACATGGCTCAAGGCATAAAGGAACTTACTCGAAAGATAGTTGAAATCAAAGATGGTGAAAAGCTCGTTTAATTCGTTTTGCTAGTTCCTGTCCCATGACCAATTATCTTGGAATCGACTATGGCCGCAAGCGGATTGGATTGGCTTTTGCCGATGAGCTTGGCGTTGCCATTCCCATATCCGCAATTCTCGGAGTCGAGTTGGAGGGCAGTTTCGAGCAACTTGACAATGCAGTAAGCATTCGTCAAGCGGACGAACTCGTAGTTGGTTATCCCTTGAATATGGATGGCACTCCGGGTACGAGGGCTCGCGAGGTCGACGCTTACGTCGTCGAACTTGAGAAACGTTTCGGATTGCCTGTCCGTAAGGTCGACGAGCGACTCACTACGCATGCCGCGGCGCAAGACTTGAAGGCATCGCGAAAACGAATGCCCGGAAAAGAAACAGGCGAGTTGGATTCCGCCGCCGCGACATTGATATTGAGAGACTTTTTGGAGGAACGGAACCCATTCCTTTTGCCCGACCCCGAGGATTATCCGGAGCTTGAGCCTTGAGCGATTCGAATGCCATGTCCAGGCGATGGAGGTGTCTCTGCTCCTACGACGGAACCAATTACCGTGGTTGGCAAAAACAGCCCAAAGGGCAGTCCGTCCAAGGCTGTATCGAGCAAGCCCTGCAACAGACTTTTACCCAAAAAATAAAAACAATAGGGGCAGGACGAACGGATGCAGGTGTTCACGCACTTGGTCAAGTTTTCCATTTCGACGCGGCATGGCGGCACGGTTCGGACAAGCTTCTCAAGGCGTTGCGAGTTCGACTGCCCGAGGACATCCTACCTCTCGAACTGGTTGAGATTCCATCAAGCTTTCACGCCCTTTGTTCTGCCAGAGGCAAGTATTACGTTTATCGGGCAGTGGAAGGATATGCTTTGCCCATGGAAATGCGCTATGTTCACTCGTTGAATAATCGAACACTTGATGTTGCATCCATGCGCAAAGGTGCTGTTCACCTTGTCGGACGTCATGATTTTTCTTCCTTTGCAGCCTCTCGCGGTCGTGGCGAAGTGGAGAGTCCAATAAAAGAATTATGGCGACTAGAGGTCGTCAGGTCGGGAAAGTGCATAAAGATCAAGGCATTGGGCGGTGGCTTCTTGTACAAGATGGTCCGCAGCATAGCCGGAGCCTTGTTCGACGTCGGGATTGGTAAACTTGAACCGGATGATATTCGCGACCTGCTCGAGAGTCGTAAACGAACGCGAATCGTAAAAACCGCTCCGGCCCGAGGGCTTTGCTTGGAAAAAGTGTACTACCGAAGGCCAAAGGTATGAACTTTCCGCAGTTTGTTCTTCAGACAGGCCAAGCCCTGCTCGAGATATTGATGCCGGGTGATTGCCCCGGATGCGGAGAACCTGTCGAGGACGGCCCTTTTCGGCGAGTTTGCGAATTGTGCGCCGGAAATATTCACTGGATACGTCGCCCATTTTGTGATCGTTGCGGTTTGCCATCGCCCGGCGTGGACCTGGTCGCTCGCCACTGTCCCCACTGCAGGGATTTGCAACCTTCTTTCTCCAAGGGTCGGGCCCTGTTTCTTTCGACCGGAGTGGGTAGTATCTAATGGAGCATGACTATCACTAATATTCCATACGTTCCAATTATATTATCCTATAGAGCTGTTGATTTTTGTATCTTTTGTCACCCTCTAACAGTTACAACATATACAA
>JACNJI010000441.1 GCA_014382645.1 Verrucomicrobiota bacterium
AAACGATGGCTTACTTCCTTGAGAGTCTCGTAAGCTTGGTTGACTTCCTCGGGCTGGGTGTAAAGACGGGAACTGTCGATGTCGGTGTTGTCGATTCCGTCTTCCTCCCCGCCGGTGACGCCGAGCTCGATCTCGATGGTCATGCCGAGTGGAGTCATTCGCTCGAAGTATTGCTTGGATGTGGAAAGGTTTTCGTCGATCGGTTCCTCGGAAAGATCAAGCATGTGCGAACTGTAGAGGGCTTTCCCTTCTTGTTCGTGAAACTTCTCACCAGCGTCGAGCAAACCATCGATCCAAGGCAGAAGCTTGCGGGCGGCGTGATCGGTGTGGAGGATGACGGGAACGTCATAAGCCTCGGCCATGGCGTGAACATGCTTGGCGCCCGATACGGATCCGGCGATGGCTGCCTTTTGGGCATCGTTCGAGAGGCTCTTGCCCGCATAGAAGACTCCGCCGCCGTTGGAAAACTGGATCATTACAGGGGATTTCACTTGGGCGGCCGTTTCCAGTACGGCATTGACCGAGTTGGTGCCCACTACGTTGACCGCCGGAAGCGCATATTCGTTTTCTAGGGCATCGTTGAAGATCGCTTGAACGGCGTCTCCGGTAGCCACTCCACCTGGGAATTTATTACTCATGATTGTATATTGTCGTTATAAGAAGAGGTTCGATTTTACTGGAAAGAAAGAAAGGAAGGAATATCAAAACGTAAGCGGGAAGGAGTCTAAAGAAAAAAAACAAGTTCCCCACTACCAAAATCGAGAAAGATGGTAAGCCAAGTCGAACGTGATCAGCGAAGCAAATCGCCTACGTCCCCCTGCCCCACCGCTTTTTCTACCTCGTCCAACTTGATGAAGGTTGTACGGGTGTGTGGGAGTTTGTAGCGCTTGAAGACGCCCTTCTTCAAAAGGTAGTAAAGTTTACGTTGAGAAACTCTTAGTACTTTGGCGGCCTCTGAAATGCGCAGAATCTTTGGCACCGGAGGTTTGCGCAGCTCAGCCATGTAATTTTCCTGCGCCATCGCAGTGGATTCCAGTTTGTCGATACGTTCATCGATCGAGTCGAGTCGTTCCTTGATTTCGCTTAAGGCGAGAAAAATAATTTCGTTCTCGATGGCAAAGTCGTCGGAGATGCCGAGCTCCCGGGCTTTTTCATTGCGAAACTTTACGGCGTCTATACGACTGTGGAAATATTTTCTATGACGTTTTTGTCGATAGGTCCAAGTTATGCAGTGAGAGGATGCGCGACTGGCAACAAAGGAGTAAGAGACTTTCATGTCGTCAAAATGATGAAGGTATAATTCGAAAAAGAATTGCCTTTCGCTGGAGAATCTTTGGATTAAGTTTTAATTATGGCACAGATGACTCGAAACAAAAGTCTATGAGCGAAAAGAATTTTCCCGAAGTTGTAAACGAGATTCACGAAAAGGATGCCCGCTATGGCAAAGGTGCGTATTTTTTTGTCCGTGAAGCTTTGGATCATACCCTCAAGTCAATTGAAAATTCCCCGAAAAAAGATACCGGACACGTGTCGGGCAATCAGTTACTAGATGGGATTCGAGAATTTGCATTGGATCGATTCGGACCGATGACCATGACCGTCTTGGAACACTGGCAGGTGAGCAAGTGTAGGGATTTTGGAGACATTGTTTTTAATCTCGTCGACTACGGGATTTTGGGACGTACCGATAACGACTCTCCTGAAGATTTCGATCAGGGCTATGACTTTCGAGAAGCTTTCGAGAAACCCTTTTCTCCCTATTCCTCTGCAGACGACAAGCCGGAACCGTCTCGTAACTGAGCTAACCGCCCAGCACGAAACGTACGATGAAATAGACCAAGGCCATGATGGCTAAGGCGACCATGCAAGAGGCTTGGCTCTTCGCATAAGGCCCCGAACCGTAAGCCCCACCCTCACTCTCTTCCGCTCGAGCGGAAGAATCACTCTCATCCTCAAACTCCGAATCCATCGAGTCGGAACCGCAAGCGGGACAGACCTGACCATCTGACTCATGCCACTCGAAATCGCAATCGCTGCATTGTCGAAACATAACCTTACATCTTCGTCCACAGAATGGCAGGGTCGAGGAAAATTCTTGCCAAATGGATAGGGAAATAAATAAGGCGACTTTCGCCTTGAGCATTAGATAAACTATCTCAAGGATATCAGCTTCCTCGTGAACATCAAAAGACTTACCATTTCACTTCCCCTCATTTTGATGGCAGGGGCGAATTCATTGATCGCCTCACCGCTCACAGAGGAATTGGCAACGGTTCATGGTAAAGCCCAATCTGGTGACGCATACTACCAAGGCGCACTTGCTCTTTTTCACCGACATGGTGAACGTGGATTAAACATAAATTTAGCGGAAGCAGAAAAGTGGGCTCGTCTCGCCGCTGCAAACGATAGTGCCTTCGGGTTGTGTACACTGGCTGGGATAGAATTGGAAAAAGGCAACTCCGAACGCGGTAGATATCTCTACGACGAAGCGTACTTGAATTCGGGCCTTCTCGCACTTGCCCGCAGCAACGACCCCCTCGCCCTTTTCTGCCTGAGCATGATTGAGATAGACAACCCTCCGCGGAATTTCCCGAAGGCTATACGACACTTGAGTAAATCCGCCGATCTAGGATTGGGAGCCGCTCAAAGTACGCTTGGAATGCTTTATTTCACAGGTATCGGAGTCAAGAAAAACTCTCAAATGGCCATTCGATGGTGCTCGAAGGGAGCGAGGCTACATTCTCCATTGGGAATGTTCTACCTCGGGATGGCATACTCGGTCGGGGATGGCATTGATTACAATGAAGATGTCGCTGGTCGTTGGCTACGAGCCGCGGCCGACCGCAACCTACCAATGGCTCAGCTTACTCTTGGAATGAAATACGCCACGGGGGAAGGTCTTGCCCGTAATCTGGAGGCTGCCGTAGGTTGGCTGGAAAGAGCTTCCACGAATGGTTCATCGGAGGCAAAACTACAGCTTCGCAAGTATCGAGTCCTACTTGAAAACGCACAAAAAGGCGAATCTTCTACGGCATTAGACATGGACCAAAGATCCCTCGCTCAAATTGCAGCTGAAAAAGCATCGGCAAGCTCAACGAATCCGGATGAAATCTCCTCCGTCGCCCCTCCTATTGAATCTTCTCCCTTAAGTCCAAAAGAATTGGCGGATCCCGTAACTTACGCCCGCAAAGCCTTAACCGTAGAGAAAAACCCGACCAAGGCCATTCGCCTGCTTAAAGGACCGGCGCGTTCGGGGGACTCGGAGGCCTCTCGCCTGCTCGGTACAGTTTATTATCGGGCGAAAGAGTTTGAACAGGCGCGCACTTGGTTCCAATCTTCCGCCAAAGGAGGCGACGTTGAAGCCCAACGCTTTCTTGGGATGATTTTTTTCCTTGGGCAAGGGGTGGAGCAAGATTATGTGCAAGCATCCCATTGGCTGGGAAAAGCTAGTGCAGGCGGCGATACGCAAGCACCTCGCTACCTTCGCATAGTCGAACAGTTCTATAAATCCGATACGACCGCCACGGAAACACCGTAATCAGACTATTTAGGCGGCCGGTGAATTTATCGGCATTGGGCTTTAAGCAAAACTGCAGGGGGGATCAACGCTCACAAGATATCTCCCAATGCCAATAGTGTGGAAATCTCTTAGGGATCTAAGCTATTGGGCCCAAGATGCACCGCGCAAATCTAGATTTAGTTGGTTTGTTCTGCCCGATTCGATATTGAAAGCCTTGGACCATACAACGCCGACTTGACCAAGCGGTGCTGTCCCGATGATATGATAAGTTCCAGGAGCAAGCGAACTCACTTTGGCAAGTCCTCGAGCATCAGTTTTAATACGGGCAAAATTGGAATCAGCCAATGCGTTTCGAATATGCGCCGCAACCCCGGGATAGCGATAACCACTTTGTATTGAACGAGCCCACAACTCGGCAGCGGTCTTGATGCCTTGCTGAATCGGAATCTGAATGCCGGTTTTTTTTACGATAGTGTCCAAGTCATCTCTAAGAACGAAAAACTCAATGTCGGAGGCAGGGCGCACCTTGTTGTTCAGGAACTGGACATTAGCATTCACCACTAAGTTTCCATCGCCCGTGGGTACGGAACGAACTACGGGGATGGAAGGTCTAGTCGAAGAAACTGCCGAGAGAGGTGTTGAGCGACGAAAACCACTACCACTTCGCGGTGGCAAAGGCAATTGTTCAACTCGCGAAGGCACGGGAGATATTCTCGAAGTTGCGGCTAAACCTCCTCCTACTCCTCGCCCGGAAGCCATGGAGGGAAAAGAACTTCTCGTAGCGTATCCACTTGATGGACTCGAAGAAGATAGTGCCCTTATGGGAGATTCGGAAGAACCGCCACCGCGTAAGACCCGACTCGCATCTCGTAGAGATACCACTGCGCCTTCGAGCTGGGAACCCTTACCGCGAGAAGTCTTTAA
>JACNJI010000506.1 GCA_014382645.1 Verrucomicrobiota bacterium
TGAAGTCCGCGTGGATTGGTCCGACAAGAACGCCGAACAACGATTCAAACTCCCTGATGGTGGCGACAGTAAAACCGTAACGGTCGCTTTGGTCGTCGAACGGCGCGAGCAGGAGGGAACCGTTACCGGCACCATTACGAAACCAAGCGGTTCCGCCGAATGGGGATCTGACGCCGGCTCGGTCTCCGTAGAGGTGTACTCAGCCTATGGTGATGGCGGTTGGGCACCCATCGCGGAAGATGGTTCTTTTTTCATCACCCTGGCACCCGGAGACTACACCGTCTCCGTATTCTCCAAGCCAAACCTCGGTTACGCCAAACCGGAGCCCATCAATATTCGCGTGAAGTCGCGTGAAGTGGAAGACCTCGGAAACCTTGCTCTCGTTTCCCGATCGGGTTCCATCCAAGGCATTGTTTCTGACAATAATGGCACGGCTCTTCCAAACTTCCGAATCTTTGCATGGAACGGAACCGGTGCCCATGTCTCGACTGTCACGGGACTTGACGGTTCCTACGAATTGGCCGTCCAACCGGGCCGATGGAAAGTAGGGTATGAAGTACCTGCCTCAAGCGACGGTTCCGCCTCGCCCTACCTAGAAGATGAACCTCGTAAGCTTCGCGTTGTACAGGGCGAAACCGCCGAGGTTTCCTTCCAAGTAGCTAAGGCTGCGAGTCCTATAAAAGGTTCAGTGGTCACGAGCGATGGGGCAACCGTCGTGGGAATTGAAGGTTGGGTCTACGCACGAAAGGTAAAAGAAGGTCTAAATGATGACTTTGACATAGTCGCCGAAGCTCGAGTGAACGAACGCGGACGGTTCGAAATGAGCCTCCCCGATGGTGAATTCCTCATCGGGATCTGGCTTCCTGACGACGCTCCCTATTCCATGATCGATGAAACACTGGTGCACTCCGATAGTTCGGAACTAACCATTAAACTCGAGGCAAACGACGCCACCATCTCGGGAACTCTAACCCTTGACGGTCAGCCTGCCTCCAACCTCGTCGGCGAGGTGTTCGCTGTGGCGACGGTTGGAAAAGAATGGGAAAGTACCTCTGTCAACAAGGACGGTTCCTTTGAGTTGCAGGTCGGTGCAGGGAAATGGGAGTTGCTATACAAACTTGAACGCCTTCCGCATGACATGGCACCCATTGCTCTTCAACCTTCATTAAAGGAAGAGGATCTACTGCTTGTCGAAATCGAAAGCGGAGCTACAGCGAATGTAGAGTTTCAGCTTGTGAAAATCGAAGGGACTATCACGGGAACGGTTGTGGACGACACAGGCACCCCAATCGCCGAAGGTGCGTATGTCTGGATCGAGCGAGTCGATGGGAAAAGTAAATTCTCCCGTGAAATCAAACTGAAGAACGGATCCTTCAGTACAGAAGCCCCCCTTAATGCCGAATTCGCTATAGGAGCTTACATATCTCCTACCCTGCGGAAGGACGGTTACCTCGAACCAGTGGCTAAAACGGTAAAATTAACGGAATCAGCAACCGTGGAAATCCAACTGACTCTTGGTCGCAAAAAGGCTGAGGAATATCTATCCGGCATCGTGAAGTCCACAAACGGCGCTCCTCTCGCGAAGGCCTTTGTCTATGCGTGGTCTCCAGAGGGGCAAGCCGTCGAGGGTAAATCAGAGGCCAACGGCTCCTTTAAGCTCGAAGTGTCTACTGGCTCACATTGGTTCGTCGGAGCCGACTATGTGGACGAGGAGACTGGCTCCATCCTCGCAGTTCGAAAGGAAGCACTCATCGACTTGACTGAAAAGACTTCGCAGGACGGGCTCGAACTCGTACTGGAAGCACCCGAGTTCGTCGTTCCCGATGGTATCGTGGAAACCTTTGATCCGAGCAGAGACTTCACCGCAGTCCTGCCGGATGGTACGCAAATCTTTATCCCCGCCAACGCGGCAGTCGTATCGGACGGGACAAAAAAGATTCACCTCTTAGCTGAGCCAATTGCAAGCGGCCTTTCGCGAAACGTAAACGAACAACCGCTCGACTACGGATACTCGATCGAACTCACGGATACCGACGGCAAAGAAATAGGTCATACCTTTAACAAGGATGTCCGTATTAGCATCGCCTACGACGCCACGGACCTAGAGCACGCGAACATCAATAAAGACGATCTGGCCGTTTCCTTTTACTCAACGGACAAAGGCGCTTGGGAAAATGCATCCGCTACGATAGTCGAAGGACGCATCCACGCAAAAGTCGATCACTTCTCCCAGTGGGCAGCCACCGCCCCGAGCACGACGCCGGGCACAGTCCCCTCCACGAGCCCTCTCGCACAAGGACTCTCCGGCATAGAAGGCGCCAACGGTTGGTACCAGTCGGACTGGTTCGGCTACTTCAATGACGCCGGCAATGGTTGGACTTATCACGCCGACCACGGTTGGCTCTATCCCGCCGAAGACGGAACCGGGAATTATTGGTTTTACATCCCAAATATCGGTTGGCTTTGGTCGGGACCCGACTTCTACGGAAATGCCGAAGGTCACACCTTCCTCTACTCAAATGACCTGCAATCGTGGCTCCATTACCAAACCGAGACAAACAACTTCCATGTTTATCAAGGCACAGGCTATCTAATAAACCATGCAGGCATCACCTCCGCCTCCGTTGACGCAACCACATCCGATGCTAAAGGAGGCACGGTCACGGGAAGTGGGATATACTCAATTAGCACCTCCCACGCCCTCACTGCCGAGGTCAATCCGGGCTACAGGTTCACAGGATGGACTGATTCCGAAGGTAATAGTTTGGGTACTAACATAACCTTGGAAGTAAACGTTTCCGGCGACATCGCAATCACCGCAACTTTTATCAAACAAACAGAATCCGAAATTCTTGGCGGGATATTCGATTGAAAATGGCTTCAGAAGCAAGACGATCGCGACTTGCCTAGACCATAACATTCTCCTAATTTAGAGAATAAATGAGCAAACCGACTCTATATGTAAAGCAAGGGTGTCCGTGGTGTGTTGAGGCACTAGCCTATTTCAACGCGAAAGATATAGATTTAGAGATCGTAGACGTTCGAACAGAACCCAACCGAATGAAAGAACTCGTCGAGGTCAGCGGTCAAAGCATGACCCCCACTTTCAAACACGGAGATTTCTTAGTAGCCGACTTCGACGTAGATGAATTTGAGGCGGCTCTGAATAAGAATCCTCAGGCGAGAGAAAAATTGCAGGTCTAAGGCCTCAATCGGCTTGATGTTATCACTGTCAAAGGAGTTGCGAAAGACTATTGAAGCTCAACTCGATCCGGATTCATCGCAAGATCAAAGGCTAGAGCAAAATGAGACCAGACGTTCCAAGCCCTTCTCGATGATCACATCGGATGTGGCATAACTGAGTCTGACGTAACCTTCGGCTCCGAATGCATGGCCGGGCACAACAGCTACACTTCTCTCTTCCAGTAGCCGAGCAGAAAACTCTTCCGCCGAAAGACCGAGGGAAGATACGTTAGGGAAAAGGTAGAAGGCGGCTTGCGCTCGTTCACAAGTCACCCCCTCAATGGCGTTGAGTCCTTCAAGCAACTTAAGCCGACGGCGATCAAAATGTACCAGCATTTCCTGGACGGCAGCTCGTGACTCCTCGGGGCGTTCCAAGGCGGCAAGGGCGCCATACTGGGCAAAGGTAGTGGCGTTGGAAGTAGTTTGGCTCTGGAGGTCGGCTACGGCCTTAGCTACTGTCTCGTTGGCCACGAGGGTGCCGAGACGCCAACCCGTCATCGAATAAGTCTTGCTGAAGCCCGCCACCGTTATGACACGTTCGGCAGCCTCGGGTCCGAAAGAGGCCGGGCTATGGTGAGTGACTCCGTCGTAGAGAAGGTATTCGTAAATCTCATCGGACATGACGTAAAAATCGTTCTCTATCGCAACCTCTACGAGAGCTTGCATCTCCTCCTTTGAATAGATGGCTCCCGTAGGATTGGAAGGGCTGTTAAGGACAAGCATGCGAGTTCTTGGAGTAACTGCTGCGCGAAGTTGATCGGGAGTGACCTTAAAACCCTGATCGTCTCCGGCGAAGATGAACTTCGGTTCCGCTCCGGCAAGCTTGACCATCTCGGGATAGCTCACCCAGTAAGGTGCGGGAACGATAACTTCATCACCGGGGCTGCATGTCGCGAGGATCGCGAGGTAGCAGGAATATTTCCCACCGGGACTGACCACGACCTGCGCAGGTCGAACCTCTGCAAGGCCGTTTTCTTCTACGTATTTTTTAGCCAAAAGCTCACGTAGGGCCGGCAACCCTGCGGCGGGAGCGTACTTGGTCTTGCCGTCCGCGAGAGCCCTGGCACATGCTTCCTTGATGAAATCCGGGGTGTCGAAGTCGGGGTCGCCCGCCCCCCAACCGCCGACCGCTTCGCCTGCGGCCCTTAGTGCTTTTGCCTTGGCGGCCCCTGCCACGGTTGGGTAAGGGGCGGACTTT
>JACNJI010000507.1 GCA_014382645.1 Verrucomicrobiota bacterium
CGCATGCCCCTGCGCCTCCGAACTTTCCGAACACGCTCGGGAACATCGGGATCTGCTGGCCATTCCACATTCCCAGCGCAGCCGTGCTAGAGTGAGCGTGGAAATACATCCGGACAAGGAGCTTTCCCTCCTTGAACTCAGAGACCTTTGCCTAGCTGCTCTTCGCACGGAAACACAGGTAATGGTGAGGCGAGAAGACGAACAAGCCTTCGCCGAACTTAACGGAGCCTACGTAAAGTTCGTGGAGGATGCGGCGCGCCTGTTGTACGAACAATTGGCCGATGATTCTCGCATCGTTGATTTTCGCGTGGTCTGTTCTCATTTCGAATCGCTGCACTCGCACGATGCCGTTGCCGTTCTTTGCCGAGGCGTGGACGGTGGATTCCGGGCCGAGTTTGAGGATTTCGATAACTTCAACGCTTGAGCGAGGCGAAACGCCTCCCTTCGCCAGACTATACGAGGTCCCAAGGCGTCGTGGTTGAGGATGGTTCTTCGAACCTTTGCTTTTCAACCGTTCGCGTAGAAGACAACTGGGCAGGCTTGGAAGAGGAGATCGAGACTCTCTTCTCCTCTTTGGAAAGCCCCAACCCCTATTTTTCGCCGGAGTGGCTTCGCTGTTGGCTAAAGTGGTCGAACAAGGAACAAAAACCATTTGCCGCGCTTGTTCGAGATCGCAACGGACGATTAACCGCCTTTTGGCCTTTCGTAGAAAAAAAAGGGATAATTGGAGCGAAAGGACTCTGGCCCTACCTCAACAACGAGGCGAACTACTTCGACCCTTTGGGATTTCCGGACGCGATTCCGACCTTGGTAAAGGGGGTGCATGGTCTACTCGGAGATTATCACTTCATCTGGACCTCGTTGCTGAGGGATTCCTTCTGGAGCAACTATCTGGCTCCGATGTTGGCAGAAAGCAATACCCCGTGCCTTTTGCGGATTGCCAGAAAAACCTGCCTGTCCGACCTGAACTCATTTTCCAGTTTCGATGCATTTCTGAGCGACAGACTGGGAGCCAAGTCGAAAAAGAGCCTCCGCTACTCCGAGCGAAGGCTATTGGATCTCGGAGGCGTCACCTTCGAAAGGCATTCGGATCCCGACGGCATTCGGTCGATGCTGCCCGCGACCTGCTTGGTCGAATTAAACTCGTGGAAAGGAGCTGCAATCGCAGGACTCTACTCAGTTCGCGGGAAAAGAGCCTTCTTCTTCGAGTTGCTGCCTGCTTTGGCGGAAAAGGGCAGGGCAGTCACCTCCTGCCTGCGCGTCGAGGGTTTTGCCGTAGCATGGGAACTGGGCTTGCTCTGGCAAAACGGAAGTATGTACGGGTTGCACAATTTAGCCTACGACGAAGATTGGAAATTGCATTCCCCGGGGAAGCAACTCCTCGTCCACAACTTGGCTGCGTCTCATGCTGCCGGTCGCTCGGTTGACTTCCTGCCCGGGCATCTCGATTACAAGCAAAAGTTCGCCACGAGAACAGAACCCGTTCGCGAACTGCATTGGTTTCGCCGATCCGCCAGAGGTTTTCTCGCCCGTAAGTTGATTCTGTTGAATATGAGAATTAGGCGACGATTAATGGCCAAGGCGAAAGGAAGAGCCTATGCCGCCTTTCATCAGAATTTGGACGAATACCTCGGAGCTTTCCCCGTTGATTCCAAGGAGTAGTTTGGATAATTAGGATTTTGCAATGAGTGATGACCTAAGCCAAATGCGTGAGGACTACAGCCTCGGTTCGTTCCGTCGGACAGACCTTGACGAGTGCCCCTTGGAGCAGTTTTCCAAGTGGATGAACGATGCAAATTCAGCTAAGATCATAGAGCCGAATGCCTGTACTTTAGTCACCTCAAGTATATCTGCAACACCGTCTACGAGATCGATTTTATTAAAAGGCATTGAGAACGGCCACTTCCTGTTCTTCACCAATTTCGGTAGTCGGAAGGCCCGAGAGCTGAAGGAAAACCCACAAGGAGTCCTCCACTTTCCTTGGTGGGGCATCCAGCGGCAGGTAACCGTGGAAGGTTCGGTGGATCTGTTGGATGAGGAAAGCTCGGAAGAGTATTTCCATTCAAGACCGCTGGAAAGCCGGCTTGGCGCATGGGCATCACGCCAAAGCGAGGTCGTCGAGTCACGGGAATCTCTGGAAAACGCTTTTGAGGAGATGGCCGCACGTTTCGGGGAGAATCCGCCAAAACCTCCATTTTGGGGTGGTTTTCGTCTGCAGCCCATGACGATGGAGTTCTGGCAGGGAAGAACGGGGCGTTTGCACGACCGGTTTAGGTACAGCCGAACCACGGAAAACGAGTGGAAGATCGACAGGTTGTCTCCATGAGCAAAGAACCGGAAGAAGGTGCGAGCAGCGAACGTCCACTGGACAAGTTGCTCTCCATGCGAGGCAAACCCTTTGCCAACTGGAAGGAGGAGCGCGAGTACCTTCGCCGCAAGTGGGGAGAGCAGGGCAAGCGGGTTGAGCCCGGTCCCGGGATGGGAAAACCCGCCGATGACTTAAACGAAACGGACTCTATCAATAAGGATACATGATGAACTGGACTAAGGAAAAGGACTACCAAGACATCGTCTACGAGAAGATCGAAGGTATCGCTAAGGTAACGATCAATAGACCCGAAAAACGAAATGCCTTTCGCCCACGAACAGTTGCCGAAATGTACGAGGCATTTCTGGATGCGCGTGAGGATTCCTCCATCGGAGTCGTGCTGCTCACCGGGGCGGGCCCGCACACCGACGGGAAGTATGCCTTTTGCTCGGGCGGAGACCAAAGCGTACGCGGGAAGGCCGGGTATTTGGACGACAAGGGGGTTCCCCGCTTGAACGTGCTCGACCTGCAAAGGCTGATCCGATCGATGCCCAAGGTGGTAATCGCCTTAGTCGCGGGATACGCAATCGGCGGGGGGCACGTATTGCACGTCGTGTGCGACCTTACGATCGCTGCCGACAATGCAGTGTTCGGGCAGACGGGTCCCAAGGTGGGCAGCTTCGACGGTGGTTTCGGGTCCGGTTATCTGGCGCGCATCGTGGGGCAGAAGAAAGCTCGTGAGATTTGGTATCTTTGCCGACAGTATGATGCTTCCGAAGCTTTCGACATGGGACTGGTGAACAAGGTCGTGCCGATAGACGACCTGGAAGCCGAAGGCGTTGTTTGGGCAAATGAGATTTTATGCAAAAGTCCCTTGGCCATTCGATGCTTGAAATCGGCCTTCAACGCTGACTGTGATGGACAGGCAGGCATACAAGAACTGGCAGGCAACGCCACTATGCTTTATTATCTTACCGAAGAAGGGGCAGAGGGGAAGCAAGCCTTTCTCGAGAAACGGGAACCGAACTTCCGCAAGTACCCTTGGCTGCCGTGAGCGGTGGGGTGAGTAAACTTTATGCTTCTTCTCCTACGGTCCACACCAGACGTTGACTCAAAATCGTTCAGATTATCAAGTCAAATACACGTTGAGCCGACAGGCGTGAGTGGAGCATTGCTCGGGAAGTAGCTTCTTCAAGTATTTGGTTTTTGGCCATTTTAGTCATTTCATAGGCCAAATCGACGCTTGAGGCTTGTTCCAACGCGATCGTTTCCTTCTGAGTTTTAGTGCCGAGCACATTCATGCGAGCTTCAAACGCAGCAACTTCTCCGGCAATCACGCCTATTTGGTATCGAACATTGCCGCGCTCCTCGCTCAGAGCATCTAGTGATGACGCAGCTAGTCTGGAACTTTTGATGGAAAGGTGCTCGAGATCGGAAAAACCAATCGCATAGAGTTCCATAGTACCTCCCTCCGAATCAATTAAGACGGATCGGTCGGTAAGGTTGCTTTTCTCAATCTCGGCATAGTATTCCCAAACGGTGGAACTTCCTGCTTGGCGAGTGTAAGGAAAACCACCCGGCGTGTTCTCGCTTTCATTTACCACGAACTTTATTTCGGTATCGCCATAGGGAGAACCGGATGTTTTGGGGTAGTCGTCGTTCGTTTTGAACATCTTGTAATCAAGACCGTTGCTCGAGTACCAATCAAGTTCGGCCTGCGAGGTTTGGGAGGGGAATTCGGTCCCTACGTCTTTGTCGTGCAAGGAAACGCCAGTGTTTCCAGAATCAGTGGTCGAGTTGTTAATGCCCGCACCAAATTCAAGAGAGAAATAGTCAAAATCCCCATTGAGTTGAGCATTCGCCGAGTCAGGAAAATTCAACCAATGGTTGGATCGATATTCGCCGGAATCAAAAATCATATTTGAACCGTGATAGACTTTCATACGGTCCGTTTGCCAGGTGGGATTCCACCAAAGATGGATCTTGCCGCGCTTGGCGCCGATATCCACTGTCTGCTCTTGCGCTTCCCAACCGCCGTCCGACACTCCTAGAACAGGGAATCGCCCTTCGTACTTGGCGGCCAAAGGATGAAACAACTTGGCTCCGAATTGCTCCTCAGCCGAGAATCTGG
>JACNJI010000508.1 GCA_014382645.1 Verrucomicrobiota bacterium
AACATCGATATCGATGCGGCCACGGCGGCCGGCGTGATCGTGATGAATACGCCGGGTGGCAACACCATCGCGACGGCCGAGCTGACTTTTACCCATATGCTCTGCGGAACCCGGCCGATCGTGAGGGGCGCCGTAGGGATGAGCGAAGGCAAGTGGGAGCGCAAGGAACTGAAGGGTTCCGAGTTGCGGGGCAAGACCTTGGTCGTGCTTGGTCTCGGACGCATCGGGGCCGAGGTTGCCAAGCGGGCTAAAGCCTTCGAGATGGACGTACTGGCCTACGACCCGTACCTGACGGAGGCCCGAGCCAAGGAACTGGAGGTGGAGAAGGTGGAGCTGGACGAAGGTTTCGCCCGGGCCGACTATTTGACGGTCCACATGCCGAAGACGAACGAAACCAACGGCATGGTGGACGAGGCGGCCTTCGCGAAAATGAAGGACGGGGTGCGCGTGTTCAATTGCGCCCGCGGCGGCATCATCAAGGAAAGCGCCTTGGCCGACGCCCTGCGCTCGGGCAAGGTGGCCGTGGCCGGACTGGACGTGTACGAGACCGAACCCCTGCCCGAAGACCATGAGTTTCGCTCCATCGAGAACCTGAATTTGACGCCTCACCTAGGGGCTTCCACGATGGAGGCCCAGGACAGCGTGGGGCTGGAGATCGCCGAGGCCGTGACCGAGGTGTTGCGCGGTGGTCGTATCCGGAACGCGATCAACATGCCCTCGGTGGACCCGAAGGACTTGGCGGCGCTTTCCCCTTACCTCAACCTGTGCCAGCGCCTCGGCAGTTTCGC
This sequence comes from Verrucomicrobiota bacterium, assembly GCA_014382645.1. Taxonomy (GTDB): domain Bacteria; phylum Verrucomicrobiota; class Verrucomicrobiia; order Opitutales; family Seribacteraceae. Next base: position 789 of record JACNJI010000508.1, read on the forward strand.
CAGGCAAGCTGCGTGTGGGGAGGTGGCGAGCATCGGCATCGTCTATTGGGGGAGCATCGTGGACTTGGATGCCGTGCCATTGACTCGCGCCGTGCAGAAGGGATGGCTTCATGGCATTGCGGGAGACGAGGGCGTGAACGACGTGAACGCCCCCTACAAGTTGAAGGCACTCGGGATCGAAGTGGAGGTCACGAAATCCTCCTCCGAGACCGACTACAACGAATTGATCGAGGTGAAGGTGACTGAGACGGGTGGTCGCAAGACTTCCGTGCGCGGTACCTTGCTCGGCAAGGCGAACGACCCGCGTATCGTGGAGGTGGACGGCATCGCCATCGAGGTGCACCCCGCGGACGTTCTTCTTGTGGTGCGCAACACCGACAAGCCCGGCATCGTGGGCAAGCTGGGCACCATTCTCGGCCAACACGAGGTGAACATCGCGAACATGTCGCTGAGCCGAGCGGAGGGCGGGGAACTGGCCCTCACCATTTGCGAACTGGACGATGAGCCTCCCGCCGGGGCCCTATCCGCGCTGGAGGCCGATCCCGACATCCACGAGGCCCGCATTGCTCGTCTCGCCTGATCTTCAACAACTTTTTATATAATACTTCACTACCCTAGCTTCCGAACTTCCCTTAACTCGGGATCTCACTCCACTTTTACCATACCCACAATGCTCTCCGTTGAGAATATAGCCGTTATGCTCGTCGGTTACCTCTTGGGATCGATTCCCTTTGCGGTCATCGTGGCGAAACGAGCGGGCGTGGACATTTTTAGTGTGGGAAGCGGTAACCCGGGCGCCACCAACGTTCTTCGCGAGGTGGGCAAGTCGGCGGGGTATCTGGTGTTCTTTCTCGATTTCCTGAAGGGGCTGGTGGCCACTACTTGGTTCTTGTTTCCGCTGTTTGTCTTTTCGGAGGATCCGCTTCTTGGCCTGTGGGGCTTGCCCGCGGCCGTGTTGGGCCACACTTATCCGGTGTTCTCTCGCTTTCGGGGAGGTAAGGGCGTGGCCTCCACCATGGGCGGTTTACTCGGTGTGATGCCGGGTTCTCTGCTGATCGGCTTGGTCACATGGCTCATTCTTTTTTACGCCACCCGCTACGTGGCGGTGGCCTCGATCGGTTTTGGGGTCAGCCTGCCCGTGAGCGCTCTAGTGCTGTCCTTGGTGGGATCCGCTGGTTTCCATTGGGCTGAAGTGGGCTTGGCCTTGCTCGTGATGGGTTGGATCGGCTGGCGACATCGTTCCAACATCACTCGTCTTCGCGAAGGCACCGAAAGCCGATTCGTCCGCGACAAGAATGACGGAGCGGACTCCAATACCATAATTCGCCCCTGACATGAGTGAGAAAAAAGTAATTCGCATAGGTATTCTCGGTTTCGGCACGGTGGGGCAGGGGACTTGGAAGCAGTTGACCGACAACGCAAACTCTCTTTCCCGCATTTTGGGCGTTTCCTTGGAACCTGTTAGAGCCGCCGTCCGGGATCTTTCCAAGGCTCGGGAAGTCGAGATTTCCACCGACCAGCTTACCTCTGATGCACAATCCATCGTGGATGACCCCGACATCGACGTGATTTGCGAATTGATGGGCGGCGTGGAGGTGGCTCGCGAGCTAACGCTTCGAGCATTCGCCAACGGCAAGCACGTGGTGACGGCGAACAAGGCTCTCATCTGCGAGCACGGGCAGGAGATGTTCGAAGCGGCGGAAAAGGCAAACGTCCGCTACGCCTTCGAGGCCAGTGTTGCTGGCGGTATACCTATTATAAAGGTGCTCCGGGAATGTCTGGTCGCGAACGAGTTTCCTCTTGTTTACGGTATTCTTAACGGTACCTCCAACTATATCTTGACTCGTATGGAGCAGGAAGGAGCTTCTTTTGAGGAGGTACTGAATGATGCCCGTTCTCTCGGTTACGTCGAGGCGGACGAAGCGTTGGACCTCGATGGGGTCGACGCTGCCCACAAGGCGGTCATCCTCGCCTATCTCGCCCATGGAATGTGGTATCCCATCGAAGATATGCCGATCGAGGGCATACGCCGAATTTCCAACGAGGATTTGCAAGCTGCTCGCGACTTGAATTGCAAAATCAAGCTGATTGCCGTGATCCGCCGAAATTTTTCCAACAATCACGTTTCCGTAGGCGTTCATCCGGCACTCGTCCCGATGGATGAAATAATTGCCCGAACCGACGGCGTCTACAATGGCGTGAGCATAACGGGCACGGCCGTTGGCACTACAGTGTTAACTGGTCGTGGCGCGGGACAAGACCCGACCGCCAGTTCGGTCGTCGGTGACATAGTCGACATAGTCAAGACCATCACGGGTGATGCTCCGCCGCCGAAGCTTTTGCACGTCACGCCCGACCAATGTTCTCCTGCCACGGCTCGAGAGGTGAAAGGTTCCTTCTATCTCCGCCTTACGGTGGACGACCGCCCGGGTCAGTTGGCTCAAGTAGCCGAAGCCTTGTCCGATCAAGAGATAAGTATAGCCACGGTTTCTCAAACTCTCAAGGAATGTCGGAATGCGGCGTCCTTGATCCTTACCACGCATAAAACAAACGAGCATTCCATGGCCTTGGCGATGGAAAAGCTGGAAAAATTGCCCGGAGTCCTAGAAGCTCCCGTACTCTTTCGCATGTTCGATCCCAACGGTAAGGATAATTCCTAATGAATCTAATCGTCCAGAAGTACGGTGGCACCTCGGTGGCCGACGTCTGTTGCATCAAGCGCGTCGCTCGCCGAGTGAAGCGTACATGGAGCCAAGGCAATAAGGTGGTGGTGGTGGTTTCCGCCCGGGCCGGCGTGACCAATGACTTAATCTCTCGCGCCAATGCGATTCGCAAGCAACCCGATGAACGGGAGATGGATATGCTCATGACTTGCGGCGAGCAGGAAACGATCTCCCTGCTTGCGATGGCCCTGCACGCCTTGAGCGTTCCCGCCGTTTCTATGACCGGATGGCAAGCCGGAATCCTTACCGACGGTAACCATGCTCGGGCCCGTATTCGTGAAATCACCGGAGGGAGTATTCGCAAACATCTGCGGCAAAATAAAGTCGTGGTCTTGGCGGGTTTTCAGGGATTGGACGAGGATGGCGACCTGACCACTTTCGGTCGCGGCGGCTCCGACCTTAGTGCCATTGCGATGGCGGGAGCACTTAATGCGAAAACCTGTCAGATCTTCACCGACGTCGAAGGAGTTTATACCGCTGATCCTCGTACCGTGCCCGATGCCCGCAAGATTCCGGAGATCAGTTACGAAGAAATGCTTGAACTCGCGAGCAGTGGCTCCAAGGTTATGCAAACGCGGGCGGTTGAGTTCGCGCAAAAGCACAACGTCGTCTTCGAAGTGCGCTCCACCTTTTCCAACAAGACGGGAACTACCGTGAAAAAGAAAGTGAAATCCCTCGAGGACATGCTCGTAAGCGGCGTGGCCATAGACAATAATCAAGTTCGCATCAGCGTTACCGACCTCCCGGATCGTCCTGGTTCCGCCGCCTCAGTGTTCAAGGTGATGTCCGAGACCGGGGTCGTGGTCGACCTGATCGTCCAGAACGTGGCGAGGAACGGGAAGGCCAACCTTACCTTCACGGTGCCGTCCGAGGACGCTTTTCGGGCAGAGAAGGCTCTCAA
>JACNJI010000126.1 GCA_014382645.1 Verrucomicrobiota bacterium
CGTAGGTCACGTCGACGTCGTCGGACGGCGCCATTTTCGAGAGGTAGACATTGATGAAATTCGAGTTGTCGATCAGATTTGGCTCCAACTGGAGCAGTTCGTCCAGTTGAGGCAGGGTCAAGTTGCGGTGGATACCGTGGGAACCGAATCCACGACTGAACTTGGCCCTGAGATCCTTCACGACGAAGGCGGGCAGATCGGGAACGTCCGGCCTTTGCAGGCGACTCAAGAAATGCCGGAGGCGATCCGGGTTGAGTGCCCCGTACTTGAGGTTCTCGAGACCACGATCTGAAACGCCTTGTAGGTTTTTATACTGGAGAAACGCCTGCCCAAGGAAGGTGTCGTAGCTAATGGCAACGGGGTCGATGTTTGTGGGATGGAGTGGTTTTTGGCCCTCGACGAAGCGACTGTGGTTGAAATTCAGCCCCAATTCGTTCCTCAGGTGGGTGATGGTTCCGTTCGGGTTCTGCTCGAAATCCAGCAAGGCTTGCCGATTGCGGACTTCCTGTACACGCGATGTGTGTCCGTGCCGCTTGATCCACAACCCGAGGATACGATTGAGTTCCTGCTGGTCGCCAAGATTCTGGGCGTGCAGGGCATGGTAGTAATAGTAATCGCGCGTTCCGGGAATCAACTCCTTGAGGGCTTCGGCTCGATCTTCGGCAATGGCGAACTTCTCGACATAGCCAATTGAGTTGGCGCCAAGGTTCCCGAAGATCAGGCAAGCCATTGTGAAGGAGAAGGAAACAGGAGTCATTCTGATTTTCATGGCGGGAATTAGGTTCGTTTGGGAAGTGTTCTCGGGAATGGGCTATTACTGTTCCATGACAGGATGCACATGGAGTCAAAGCATATTAATACTGACGCACGGGAAAGGAACCTCTTAGAACTTTTTTCACATTTACTTCAAATGTTGGCGATACGGGCACCAACAGGTCGTGCGTCCTGCGATTTGCTCGCGGACGAGGCTTTTGCCTGAAGCAGGACATGTTCCGCCGTCCTTCCAACGGAAGTGGAATAGCCAGTCTGGTGGTGGGTCGCCTCCGCGTTTGCCTACCGTTGCGAGGGCTCCGGAGGCGACAAATCGGGTTTCTTCCCAAAGGGCCTTGGACTTCATTGTCGAAAGTTTACCTGCGGGATGGGCGGGATGAATACGGGCTCGCCAGAGGATTTCGTCGACCATCCAGTTGCCGACCCCCGGAAAGAACTCCTGCATTAGCAGGACCGCTTTCACTGGGGAACGAGCACGACGCTTCAGGACGATCCTTACTAGATCGAGTGTAAATAAGTCGGAAGTCACCTTGGGTGGAAGATCGCTCCACCAAATCGGGGCATCCTTTCCTCGATGGTAGAGAACGCGCCCAAACTGCCTAGGATCCCGAAAGACCAGGCTTCGTTCGTTTTGTCGCAGGACAAGAGCGTCATGCTTCCCCGCGAGGTAGTCTGAATCTTCGGTGAACAACCAGCCCGTCATTCCGAGATGCAGACCGAGCCAACGATTATCCGAAAACCGGAACAGCATCTTCTTCCCGTGCGTTTCCGAACCTGTGAGCGTGGCGCCACGCAACCCCTTTTTTACCTTTGCCGGATCGGTGTCCCGAAAGACACGCGATACGTCTTTTGTCTCCACCTTGTCGACCACATCACCCATACCGCCTTTCCATGCTTTGCTGGCGAAAGCGACCTCTGCCAGTTCGGGCATGGGAAATCAGTCTCAGGTCGAGGGACCGAGAGAGAGAAGGTTTTGCCGTGTCTTGACATCGGACTTTCGGTCCGTCACGACCTCGATGACCCGTATGCCCTGTTCCACAGGCTCGCGAATCAAATTCTCGAAGGTCGTCCAATTCTCGGGTTTTGCGTGCGTGATTTCATGTGCTTCGCAGAGTTTGCCGATGTTCACCTCCTGCGGGGTGGCGAAACATTTTTCGAAAGGTGGCAGATTCGCGATCGGCAAATTCTCGAAGATGCCTCCGCCATGATTGTTGACCACTACCACCGTAAGACTCCCGTTGGAAATATTCTTGGCTAGCAAGCCGTTGATGTCATGGAGGAAGGCGAGATCTCCCGTTAGCAGGAAGGTTGGACTTCCAGACGCATGAGCCACGCCCAAGGCAGTTGAAAGTGTACCGTCGATACCGTTGGCACCTCGATTCCCCCACAGCCGCCTTTTCCCTTTTCCCGCCTGCCAAAACCACTCGACGTCGCGAACCGGCATGCTGCTCGCAACCACGACGTCGCAATCATCAGGTAATATTTTGGATAAAAGGTGGGTAACTTTTCCCTCGAATAGGTTGGTGATTTGAGCAAAAGCCTCGCTTAACTTAGCTTCGACTTCCGCCTCGGCTTCCATCCATCTTTCGATCCAACCTTTCTCTGTCTCGATCTTCGGCAAAGACTCGGCCAGTTCCTCGAAGTCGCAGGCAAGGTGAACGGCTCGCCTGTGCAACCCGTCTACGTTACGACCTGAAGGTTCGACCACCCAAGTGGGTAAATCGAGTCGGTTCAACCACGATCGCAAGGTCTTGCTCGTGGGGAGAGGACCGAGACTAAGGACGGCGTCGGGAGTTGCTTTGGCCCTAAATGCCTCGTCACGCAGTAGATTTTCAAAATGCAGGACACGTTTCTGGCAGGTTTCCTCTCGAACTGGTGAAAAGGCGTCTGCCAAGAGGGGGGCGCCCAATTTATTCGCTACTGCTGTGGCGGAATCTCTGAAGCAAGTTTGACCTGCTAATACGAGCCAACGGCGAAAAGGTCTTAATGTCGAGAGGTTTTCCGCAAGCAGAGTTCGTGTGGCCACCGGATGGGAAACTTGTTGAAGGAAATGATCCCATTCCAAATCTTCCGGCATCGGAGGATTCGCCCATTCCTCTTCCACAAAAAAGGGTTCTCGAAAGGGGAAGTTGAGGTGTACGGGGCCGGGGTTTGATCCGGTTGCAGTTCCGACAGCTTGCACGATTGTCTGTCTAAGGTAGGAAAGAGCGTCCAAATGGAAGCGAGGTAACGATAATTCATGAAACCATCTGACTTGAGTTCCGAAAAGCTTCGTTTGGTCTATTGATTGACCTGCTTGACAGTCTCTGAGTTCGGGTGGTCTATCCGCCGTTAGCAAAAGCAAAGGGATTCCGGACATGTTTGCTTCGACTGCAGCGGGCAAGAGGTTAGCTGGAGCCGTGCCCGAAGTGCAGACGACCGCAACGGGTTTCTTTGATGTCTTGGCTAGGCCGATTGCGTAAAAACCGGCGGAGCGCTCGTCGAGTATGGGAAGCGTCTCTAACCCCTTGCATGCTTCGCAAGCTAGAATCAAAGGTGTAGATCGCGAACCGGGAGAAAAAACCACGTATCGAACGCCTATGGCCGAGAGTGTGCGGGCCAAAGTCGCACCCCAAGATTGAGTGGCTCGGGCGTTGGTTAAACTCGATTCGTTCATGGAAATATTTCGTATCATGTGCGTTGAAGCGATTCAAGCATGGCGGCAAGCTTGAGGTCGGTTTCCAGCTTTTCGCTAACGGGATCGGAACCTTTTACAATTCCTGATCCCGCGTACAAAGCGACTTGTTTGTCGTTAAGGTGACCGCAGCGAAGGGGCACTACGAATTCACCTTCTCCCTCATGGTCGAACCATCCCGCAACGCCACTGTACCAATCTCTCGAAAATCCTTCGAGCTCTCTCAGGTGCGGCAAGGCTAATTCGCGAGGACTTCCCCCTATGGCCGGAGTGGGGTGAAGTTCCGCAAGAATGTCGAGGGGATGAAGATTCTTTGACAAGCTCGCTCGAAGGGGGGTTCGTACGTGTTGGAGGTTTGATAAGCGGAGAAGGCGCGGGCGACCTTCTTCACAATGCTTTAGGCCGAGTGCTTGCAGGCGACGTATAATGGATTCGACGACCAATCGGTGTTCGCGTCCTTCCTTTTCACTATCGAGAAGAGCTTGGCCCAATTGAGCGTCGGTTCCTGCGTTACCACCTCTGGCGGTGGTGCCGGCAAGTGCTTCCGTTTCGATTCGATCGCCTTCTATGCGCAGGAGGTTTTCGGGAGTCGCTCCTACCAGCATGCCCGGTCGACGGTCACCGAGGCAAAAAGTGTGGCAGTCCGGAAAACGTTCGCGGAGTTGGTGTGCGAGGGCAAAAGGAGATAGAGAGCGATCCGAGTCGAAAGTGATTTTGCGCGACAACACGATTTTGTCGAAGCTTTCCGCATCAAGGAGGTCAAGGGCTTTGGCCACGATCTCCTCGTAGTCGTTTTGTTCTCGATGTGGCGATAGAATGGGCGGGGGGAGTTGAACGAAGTTGGGAATTTCGGTTTGGTTGCGAAAGTGTGCTAGTTTTGCGTGCGCGGCCCAAATGCCTTGTGCCATCTCATGAAGGTTGGAGTCTGGTTCAATCTTTGCATTCGCAATTGCATAGTGCCGACCGC